>CAZSOG010000094.1:0-9962 GCA_964607555.1 uncultured Pirellulaceae bacterium
CCAGGGCGGTATCATTAGTGTTGATCAGTGAAGAATTAGTGTTCCTTGATAGCAGGTGTCGTGAACGGCTACAGAATATGAAAGTCTGCATTTATCCTCGCCAGGCGGTCTTTCAGTAAAGCTGGCGTCGAATCTGGCCGATGCGAGACTCCGGGTGAGTTCCCGATGCACGTGGGATTCCATCATGCAGGTGGCCCGGAAAACCTTCGAACCGAACGGGGCTGGTGATGTACCGCCGACACCGCCAACACACAACCGTCAGCCCGATCGGTGCCAGGCCGACACACGGCCGGTATTCCGGGATTCAGGCGATATCCACACACGAGTACCGCGCTTGGGAGGTCTTGATCGAACGGCGCGAACTGGGCTCAACCATCAAACGCATCCAGTTCAGTGCGCGTCTTCACGACCCATCCACGTCGCGTGTGGAAAACCTGAGCGGATATTCCAGCAAAGAGCTGGTACTTTCCGCGGCCCATCATCGCATCGATTTCATTTTGGACATTGAGATCCCGCGCCGACCACGGCGACACCAACGGCGGCGTGTCTACTGGAAAAACTGAACCGCATTTCGAAACAGAGCAAGGCCATCTCCCGGCTGCCGACCCTCGCCTCGTGTCCAGCGTGGGTGCTGCGTCTTGTCGATGTATCGCTCCGGATGGGGCATCAACCCCAGGACGCGTCCGGTGTCGTCGCATACTCCGGCAACATTGGCCTGCGATCCATTGGGGTTTTCGGGAAATGGCAGCTGCTGGTCAGCGACCTGTCCATCCCCGGCACAGTATCGGATCACAAGCTGCCGCCCGGCCTCGAGGCGTGCCAGGACTTGATGATCGCGCGTCACGAACTTGCCTTCGGCGTGCGCGATGGGCAGATTCATGTCGCGCATCCCGCGCAGAAACACGCACGCGCTCTCTTGAATCGCCAAACGCACCCAACGATCCTCGAATTTGCCCGAGGTATTCCAAGTCAGCGTTGCGGGTTGCTCACCGGCATCGGCGTTCAGCAGAATCCCGGACTTGATCAAGACCTGAAAGCCATTGCAGATGCCGAGGATCAGTTTCTCGGCCGCGCGAAATTCGTTCAGCACGGTTTGCAAGTGATGGCGAATCTGATTGGCCAGGATCTTCCCGGCGGCGATATCATCGCCATAGCTAAAACCGCCGGGAATACACAGAATTTGAAACGAATCGACGAGTCTCGGATTGTCCAGCATCTGGTTGATATGAATCCACTCTGGACTCCCACCGGCTTGCTGAAACGCAAACGCGGTCTCACGATCACAATTCGTGCCCGGGGCTCGCAAAATCAATACACGCGGAACGGCCATGCTTTCAAGTACTTTCCAAGGTTCGCCTGCTTCCCACACCGGTTAGTTCCAGCGCAGCGGTTGTTGCCAAGCTTCCTTCAGTTCAGATATTTCCAGGTCGATCAAGGACGATGCCGCACCAGACTCGGTCGTCCCTTGAATGATCAAACGGGGCGTGGATTGGACGGCTCCAATACGTCGGCAGGGCACGTCCCTCGCCTGCATTTCGGTTTCGAACGCGGCCTGTTGCGCCGCGGGCACTTCGCATACGAATCGTCCGTTCGATTCCGCGAACAACAGGGCGACGATCCGCGCCAGCGGGTCACGGGCGGCCAGGTCATGCGGCGCGCGATCGATATCCACGACGGCGCCGCGCGTCCCGGAGAACGCCATTTCCGCCAGTGCCACGGCCAGTCCACCCTCGCTCAGGTCATGGCACGCCCGTACCGCCCCGGCTCGAATCGTCCGATACATGGCGTCGAATGTCGCCTTGCTCACCGACGGCCGCACCTTGGGTGCCACGCCCCCGGACAGACCTCGAACCCGGCCGTAATGCGATCCACCAAGCTCGAAATGCGTTGTGCCAACCTGGTAAAGCAGATTTCCCGGCTGCTTCAGGTCCATGCTGACACACTGCCGCACATCCGCTACCTGTCCCATCGCGCTGATCAGTAACGACGCTGGAATTCCGATCGTCTGTTTTTTCCCCGCGGCGTCCGTGAAGCTAAACTCGTTGTTCAGGCTATCCTTGCCGCTGATGAAAGGCGTGCCCAACACGGTTGCCACATCGTAGCAGGCCAGTGCGGCGCGCACCAATGAACCGAGCGTTTCGGAGCGATCGGTGTAACCCCAGCAGAAATTATCGAGAATCGCGATCCGAGTCGGATCCGCGCCGACCGCGACACAATTGCGCACGGCTTCGTCAATCGCGCTGGCTGCCATGGCGTACGTATCCAGGTCGCCATAACAGGGGTTCATGCCGCAACTGATCGCCAACCCGCGATATGAATCGAGAACCGGTCGCAGCACGGCGGCGTCGCCGGGCCCGTCGTTGGCAGCTCCAACCAGCGGCTTCAATACGCTGCCCCCTTGCACTTCATGATCGTATTGGCGAATCACCCACTCCTTGCTGGCCACGTTCAGTGAGCCGAGAATTCGCGTCAAGTCGCGTGCGTGATCCACATCGTCCGACGGGACGACAAAAGGTTCAACGGCGGGTGGTCGATAGTGGGCTTCGCGCACGACCGGCGGCCGCCCATCATGCAGGAAACGCATATCGAGATCGGCCACCTGCGTGCCCTGGTACGTCAGTTGCAATCGGCCCGTCGGCACGAACGTACCGATCACGGTCGCTTCAACGCCCTCCGCATCGCACAATTGCCGAAACGCCTCCCACTGGTCCGGGGCCACGGACAGCACCATCCGCTCCTGGGCCTCCGAGATCCAGATTTCCGTGTACGACAATCCGTCGTACTTTAACGGCGCGCGGTCCAATTGCACTGCGGCACCGATTTTCTCACCCATCTCGCCGACCGCGCTGGACAACCCGCCCGCGCCGCAGTCCGTGATCGCATGATAGAGACCCCGATCACGCGCCACGAGCACGACATCGAGGAGCATCTTCTCCGTGATCGCGTTGCCGATTTGAACCGCGCCACCGGAAACCGTCTCGCTGGCGCTCGTCAACTCGGCGGAACTAAACGTGGCGCCATGGATTCCATCGCGGCCGGTGCGCCCGCCGATCACCACGATCAAGTCGCCGGCCTTGGGATCCTTGAACGACTGGTCATGCGGCAAGATCCCGACCGTGCCGCAATAGACCAACGGGTTGCCGAGATAACGTGGGTCGAAATAGAGCGCCCCATTGACTGTCGGGATCCCCATGCGGTTGCCGTAGTCGCGAACCCCGGACACGACCCCATGCATAACGCGCCGCGGATGCAATACGCCCGGCGGCAGCGCGTCGGCCGGTGTCTCGGGCGGCGCGAAACAAAAGACGTCGGTATTGCAAATCGGCTTCGCGCCCATGCCCGTTCCAAGCGGATCGCGGATCACGCCACCTATCCCCGTATTCGCGCCGCCGTACGGCTCCAGGGCGGATGGATGGTTGTGGGTCTCGACTTTAAAAACGACGTTGTTCGTGTCATCGAAGCGAACAATGCCCGCATTGTCTTCAAACACGCTGACACACCAGTCGTCCGCGCCAAGGTCCGCGCGGATCTTCACCGTCGCCGCGAAAATCGTTTCCTTCAACATGTTCTGAAACTGGCGTTCGCCACGTTCATCCCGATAGGCAATGCGGCCGGCCAGTGTCTTGTGACTGCAGTGCTCGCTCCATGTCTGCGCCACGGTCTCCAGCTCCACGTCCGTTGGGTCGCGTCCCAATTCTTGAAAGTAGCGCTGGATTGTCTGCATTTCGACAAGCGACAAATACAACTGCCCCTCGAGACTCAACCGTGTCAACGCGCCATCATCGAGCTCCCGAATCGGCACATGAGTCAACTCGAACACATAGGGTCGTCCAACCTCAAGATGGTCGATCTGCAGCGGACCGGTAACAATCTGCTCGATCGAATCGTTGGCCAAGACACGCCGGCACACCTGCTGCAACTGTTGGTCGGATAGGTTCGACAGCCATATCTTGCGCACTGTCCGGACGTTGTCGACCGGGATCTTGAAGTCCGCGATCGCCTGCAACGCGCTCTGCGCGACCGGATCCATGACCCCCGGTTTGAGCAGCACGTGGACCAGGCGGCCACAATGGGGGGGAGACTGATTCAGCAGCGGCGTGCCGACCTGGCCAATGACCGTCCGCTCAACGACCCGGTCGGCCAGCAACTGGTCGGCTAGCCGCTCCAAATCGTCCGGATCCAGTTCACCTTCCAGCAGATAGCCGCGTGCCGTGCAGGCGGTAATCTGATCGGCAAGGCCCAGATCCACAACTTCCGTTTCAATGGCCCGAGCCCTCAGGTCCGGCTGGCCGTCCGCCGCGTAGATATCAACTTCCCAAAGCGTCACGAGTTTGTTTTCCCATCTCCAAGAGTTGTACGATGCGGGCCTCATCGGAGCACTGCAAGGCCGCACGAAATGTCGACAGCACTTTCTCAAACTTGTCCAACGATTGCAAGACGGCGTCGCGATTACTCATCAAGATCTGGCGCCACAGTTCGGGGTCGGCGGCCGCGACCCGTGTGGTGTCGGACCAACCGGTCGCGGCCAGCACCAGTTCGGCGGGGTCGGTCGCCGCGGCGAGACTCGACGCGATCACGTGCGTCGCGTGACTGATCATGGCAACTGCGTGGTCGTGCGCGCTGGGAGTCATCCGGACGACGGTTGAACCGAGCGCTTCCCAGAACTCCGCGATGGTCTGTTCCGCATCTCGTGGCGTTCGCGGCGTGGCGGTAACGACGGTGACGCGACCTTGAAACAAGTCGGGACGCGCGTTTTCGGCCCCGCCCCGATCACTGCCGGCCATCGGATGGCTGCCGACGAACGTGCTGCGTTGGTCCAAGGTCGCTTCCACGGATGAGACAATCTCGGCCTTCGTGCTGCCCACGTCGGTGATCAGCGCCCCATGACGGCAGGACTTGGCCACCGCGCCGACACGTGTGACGATATCCGCGACCGGCGTGCAGACGATGATCAGTTCCGCATCGCACACGCCGCCGGCCAAATCCGTGGTCGTGGTGGAAACGGTCCCGTGCCGTTTGGCCTTCCGCAAGCTCGACAAGCGCCGGCCCACGCCAACGACGCGGCGGGCCAGTCCGCGGTCTTGGACGGCCAAGCCGATCGATCCGCCGATCAGTCCCACGCCGACGATGGCAATTGTGTCCCACCGAGCCATGAGTCAACTTTCGCTCAAGATCCCGACGCTGGTCCGCGCCGGGTTATCGGCCGTGCTCGAGACGGTTCGGAGAACCGCCCCACCTATACTCAACGGACAGAAGCCCCGTCCCAATCCCGCCGCCCGAGGTTCCTCCGCCATTTCCCCATACGCTTGCCCGCTCCTCGCCCACCCCGCCCGTGAGTGGCCGGACTGTGCCTGGGATTGTACCAGATCGAGCTCATATTACAGCCGGGGATCCGGCGTGCGTCTGTTCAGAATTCTCTTGACGCGGTATGCTAGAGTGGTTTGCGGACTTCCCACCTGGCGTTAAGGTGAGATTTGTCGAATGCGGGTGGCCCGCGCCCTGCAAGGGAGTACGCCCTCCTTCGTTCGCGCTCCTGTTATTCGGTTCGAAACAGGCACGCGCGGTGCGCGCATCTGGCAGCCTGAGAATCTGAATTTCGGCGTCGATACAATAGCTCAGAACGAGAAAACAACTGATGCCACGTATTTCCACTTCGCAACTCACGTCCATGTGCCACCGGTTTGGGATCTCGCTCCGTGCGGGAACCGACATGCTGAAGATGCTCAACAGCGCCGCTGGACACGGTTCGCCCGCGTACCGAGAGCACATGGCGGACATCGCGCGGCGTGTCGGTGGCGGCGCGACCTTCGCGGAAGCGATGCGCGCCCAAGGGAACTATTTTCCGGAACTGGTTCTTGAGCTCGCGGACGTCGGCGAGCAGACGGGCCGACTGGAAACGGTCTTTTTGCGTCTGGCCGATCATTATCAGCACATGATCCGCCTCCGCCGTGTTTTTCTCGGTGCCATCGCGTGGCCGTTGTTCGAGCTGATCATCGGGATCATCATCGTTGGTGGACTGATTTTCTTTCTGGGGGTCATTGGGGCGAAGACCGGTGTATTCGGGTTATCGGGGGGACGGGGTCTCGTTATTTACCTGGTCAACGTAGGCATCTTCTTCACGGCCGTGGGCCTGATCGTGTTCGGCCTGCTGCGTGGCTGGTTCGGGCATGCCCCCACTTCGATGGTGATGCATCTGCCGGGCGTTGGCAAGAGCCTGCAGACGATGGCGTTGGCACGCATGGCGTGGACCTTGTCACTCGCCTTGAACGCCGGTATCGACGCGCACCGCGCCATCCGCCTGGCCCTGCGCAGCACGCAGCTGCCCTACTACACGCGGCATCTCGACACGGTCGATGGGGTGATCGCGCGCGGCGGCCAGTTTCACGAAGCTTTGCAACAAACCGGAGCCTTCCCACGCGAATTTCTCGACGCCCTGGAAGCATCCGAAATCGCCGGAACGGAGACCGAATCGCTGGAACATCTGTCACGCGAGTATCAAGAACGGGCCGAAATGTCCACCAAGGCACTCGCCGTCGTCGCCGGGGTCTTCGTCTGGATGATGATCGCCGCGCTCATGATCTTCGTCATCATCAATCTGTTCATGACCCTCTACCTCGGGCCAATCAACGAAGCGACTAACTGGGCAACGAACCCGCGTTGATGCGGCCAAGGACGGGCGGCGAAGGCCGGCCCGCGGCTTGAAAGAGACCGCGCCGGGCCGCCGTCTGTGCGGACGGGTAGCAAAAAAAACGATTACGCAATACCATGCACGCGTCTGTTTCGCTGTCATTCGCGTGATGCGATGTGGTGCCATCGCGTGCGTGACACGCCGTCTAGCCGTCAAGAAGTCCACCTGGTGAAAAAGTACCTCGTCCCGCTACTGAAGTTCGCGATTCCCGTGGTCATTATCGTCTGGTTGCTGGTACGTGTGCCGGAGGGCCAGCTTCAGCTGCTGCGCCAGCGGCCCAAGGACTGGCCCATGCTGGTGACCGCCTTCTTTCTGGTTCTCGGCGCCGTCTGCCTCACGTTCGCACGCTGGTATTTTCTCGTCCGCGCACTCAATATTCCATTCCGCATGCGCGACGCGTTCCGGTTAGGATTCCTTGGGTACCTGCTGAATTTCGTGTCCGCGGGCTCCGTCGGTGGTGATCTTTTCAAGGCCTTTTTTCTTGCACGCGAGCAGCCGGACCGGAAAGCCGAAGCCGTGGCGACGGTGATCGTCGACCGCATGATCGGGTTGTACGCGCTGCTGTTGATGACCAGTGGAGTGATCTTGACGACCGGGATCCCGAGCCAGACGGCCGAGGTGACCACGGTTTGCCGAGTGACACTCGCCTTCACCGTCGCCGGTGCCGTGGGGATCGTGATGGTCTTGATCCCCGGGTTCACCAACGGCGCGGTCTCGGAAATGCTGACAAATGTTCCGAAAATCGGACTAACGATTGGCCGTCTTATCACGGCCGTGCGAATCTACCGCCGGCGCTGGCGCGTGATCCTTCTGACCGTGATCATGGGACTCGGTACGCACGGGCTGCTCGCAGTGGCGCTCTTCCTGATCTCCAGCGGCATGTTCGATCACTCACCGACTCTGCGCGAACACCTGATCCTCGTCCCGTTGGGAATGCTGGCGGGCGCCCTGCCGTTCACGCCGGCTGGATTCGGCGCGTTTGAGTTCGCGATCGATCAGTTGTACCGGATCGTGCCGGCCGGCACGAGTCATGTGTCCGGCATCCTGATCGCGCTCGCCTTCCGGCTCATGACGATCCTGGTTGCCGCCATTGGCGTCGTGGTATACTGGTTGGGCCGCGGCGAAGTCCGCCAGTTGCTCAAGCAAGCGGAACAGGAAGCCGATCTGTTGTGAATCGGACGGACGCGGAGGTTTAATTCGGTGCTCTGGCATCTTCACCACGTTGGGGCTTGGGTCATGCGTGCCGACACGCGGCTTGTCCTGCTGTTGATTGGACTGACCGTATCTGGCTGTGGCGGCGAACCGGACAGGCCGGGACCGCCGCCGAATCGTACATCCCACCCGCGCCGTCAGACAACGGAATCAGGACCAGGCACGCCGATTTCGAAAAAGCCCAAAGGGGACGCTCATTCGTCCACGACGCAACCGCCGACAACGCTCGAAACCGCGGGGTACACGGTCGACGATCGCATGACAGCCGTCATGGCGACCGTGTGGATCGTCAATCCCGCCGACATCACCGAGGGCAGCGGCGTTATTGTCGCCGTACGCGACCAACGCCTGCTTGTGCTGACTGCGGATCATATCATTGACGGCGGCAAAACCGTGGACGTACTCGTCTACACGGCCACGACCTATCCGAAACCAACTCGAGTGCTCCGCGACGCCAGGGTCATCGCCAACTCAGCAACGCGTGATTTGGCATTAGTGCGGACAAGTAACACGCCGATTCGAGTCGCGCCACTGGCGATCTGTCCGCTATCCGAGTTACCAAAGCAATCGAGCTTCTGGACAATGACAATCGGGTGCGGCAATGGCAAGCCCCCCACTCCACTGTTAGATCATGTGGACGCCAGCCCCATGGTTCAGCGGCCGGATGCCAAACATCCCGTCCGATTGTGGCAACTGCACCAGGCGCAAAGTCTCGGCCGATCCGGCGGCCCCATGGTCGATCAGCAGCTGCGCCTGCTCGGGATCGGCAGCGGCACGAGCGGCGGCCATGGCTACTACTGCCACCTGACCGAAATCGACGCGTTTCTGCGGGACAACGGGTTCGACAGCCTCATCCAGTCCGCCGCACCCGCCGATAAGACCACACCGAAGTAACGGGCGTTTCATGCTCCGCGCTAGTAATGCATGGCGCGACCGGCACCCCACCGAACAACGCAAGCCGCCGTGGCCGTATTCCTGTCCACCGTTGATCCCAGTTCTTACTCTTAATCTTACTCTTAATCTTAATCCTCTTCCCGCCTTGGCTGGTGCGGCACGCAGCGCAAATGAGGTATTCTCAAATGAGATATTCAGCTCCCATGAATCAGGAGAATCATCGCGCAACGTAACACGTCATGTCGATCAGGATTAAGAGTAAGATTTGGATTAAGAACTAACCCGCAGTTCATGGCCAAAGGCCGTCAACGGCTACAAATAACCAGAGGCTCGTGCCCAAGCATCCGCCAAGGTCGGATGCCACTCGGTCATAAAACATGCGCGCACCGTGCGCGCATCCTACCGCCTACGGCAAATTGCAGACGCCCTGGAAGTGCACGTACATCTGGATCGCATCGCTGGCAATTCCGTTCCTTTTCTTATCTGTTCACCAGTATTCCCTCGATTAACGAGAATGTCTTATATTCTTGCATTTTCTTGCGCCATCTCTTCTCCCTGTTTCTGTATGCATGGCACCGTGAAGTTCGGTTACCCGAAAGCGGCTCATGTCTTTTTTCGTGAATTTTGAAGGGTTGGGCCCCTTTTTCGCGATTCCCTTACAGAGGACTACTTTTCCGGTCTGTTCTCGAAGCGAAAGCAAAACGTCCACACAAGGCGTTGCCCGGTGCACGCGACGGACACACGAGTCCATTTCGCGGCACGCGGATATGGCCGTATCGCGTTTGCCTCGACAGAACACGGTGGGAACATTGGCTGCGGGGGCGCGGAATGGAACCAAGCAAGAAACGAATTAAACAGTTTGCCCGCCAGTTCCCTGAAAACGGCATGAAAATGCTCCTGCAGGACCCACGCAACGCACGTGAGCTGCTGGCACTGGCCGGCCGCGATCTACTCCAGTTGATCGACACCGAGCATATGCGCCTGACGCAAACCACGTTCGTGCACCGCGATTTTCGGCACGTCGAATCGGATATCGTCCTCGAGGCCCCGCGTCGCCAAACGGGCCGGCATGAACCATCGAGTTTGCTGGTTTATATACTGATCGAGCATCAGTCGGAGCCCGACCGTCTGATGCCGTTGCGGCTGCTCGACTACCTCGTGCAGATCT
>CAZSOG010000095.1:0-9959 GCA_964607555.1 uncultured Pirellulaceae bacterium
CGGGAGGGCAGCCGAGTTGCGGGCGGCGGGTCGTGCAGAATCATACGTTCCAGCGCGCCGGGATCCGTCAGTTGGTTGGAGGTGAAAACCTCGTTAGACATCTTAACAGGCGGGAATTGATGATCTTGAGTCAAGTTTTTGGACCGAGTCTCGTCGGTGGCGTTGTTAGGTTCTTAGGCGGCAGGATGCGCGCACCGTGCGCGGATGTTTTTCCCGAGTTGGACAGCGCCACTTTATCTTGCCTATTGGTTTGGCAAGGCTTGGATTGTATCGAGTTGCACCATTGGTGACACAAAAAGTGGCGTTGTCCGATTAGTTCGCAAACCCTCCAGTCTACAGCCTTGCGGGCGCAGCCCGCATTGGGTTATTCGTGGTCCGCCGCGCATCGGGTTCATTCGTCGGACACTGTAACCTGTTTTATGTAAGTGGTTTGCGACGAGAACGGCTGCGAATTCCATGGGACTTCTGGCACGTCCTGTTGCAGGCTGACGCGTGAATGTGGATCGGGAAACATCCGGGCGACGATGCGGTTCTTGCGATACGTGGCCCGCGATCACTGTGCAACATCAATTGGCAGATTTCTTGAATCGGTTCAAAACGCCACACGCGCTCTTGCCCTAAGTGGCGGGTTTACTGTAGTTTACGGCGTGGTAGTCGTCCGAAGTTGCCGCGGTCGCCCTTTGTATCGGCGCCGCTTCGGACCGTGAATCTCTTCAGGAACCAGACCCATCCATGCTGTATGTAAAACTGCCCGACGGAAGTGAGAAGCAGTACGATCAACCGGTGACAGCGCGCGACATCGTCGCGGAAATCGGGCCCCGCCTGGCAAAGGCTGCCCTTGCGGCTGAAGTGGACGGCCGGATTGTCAGCTTGACTGATCCGATGCCGAGCGAGGGCCGGATTGCCCTTCGAATCCTGACCAGGAAGGACTCCGAGACCCTTGGCGTAATGCGCCATTCGTGTGCGCACATCATGGCCCGAGCGGTGATGCGGCTGCATGAGGGGGTTCAACTTGCCTTTGGCCCGACGGTGGAGGGCGGGTTCTACTACGATTTTGATCTTGAGGAACCCTTGTCCGAGGAGGATTTTCCGGCGATCGAGGCGGAAATGAAGCGGATCATCCAGGCGGACGAGCCGTTCGAGCGCCAAGAACAGCCGCGCGAGAAAGCGCTGCGGATCTGCCGCGATCTGAACCAGAAATACAAAGTCGAGCACATTGAACAAGGGCTGGTCGATCATCCAACGGTGTCGTTTTACCGCCAGGGCGAGTTTATCGACCTGTGCCGCGGGCCGCATGTTCCGTCGGCCGGTGCGATCGGCGCGTTCAAGCTGCTGTCGATTGCCGGAGCTTACTGGAAAGGGGATGCCTCGCGCAAACAACTGCAGCGGCTCTACGGCACGGCGTTTGCCACGCAGCAAGAGCTCCAGCAGCATCTCCAATTGGTCGAGGAAGCCAAGAAACGCGATCATCGGGTGTTGGGTAAGCGGCTTGAGTTATTCACGATCAGTCCCACCGTTGGGCCGGGCCTGGTGCTGTGGCAGCCCAAGGGGGCGATCATTCGCGGGTTGCTGGAGAGTTTCATTAAAGACGAATTACAGCGGCGTGGCTATCAGCCCGTGTACACGCCGAACATCGGACGATTGGAGCTTTACAAGACATCGGGTCATTACCCGTACTACATGGACAGTATGTTCAAGCCAATCGAGCTGGAAGACGGTGACGAATACTTGCTGAAGCCGATGAACTGTCCACACCACATCATGATCTACAAGGCGCGCCCGCGCAGCTACCGCGAGTTGCCGCTCCGCTTGGCCGAGTTTGGCACGGTTTATCGCTTCGAGCAGTCGGGCGAACTTTCCGGAATGACGCGCGTTCGCGGTTTCACGCAAGACGACGCGCACATATTTTGCACGGACGAGCAGGTGCCGGACGAGTTTCGTGGGTGCATTGAAATGACACAGTTCGTCCTGGACTGCCTGGGATTGAAGGACTACCGAGTGCGACTCGGTTTTCGCGACCCGGACAGCGACAAGTATGTGGGTGATGCGGAAGCGTGGCAGCGGGCGCAACAGGCGTTGGTCAAAGTGTGTGCCAGTCTGGGGATCGAAGCGGCGGTCGAGCCTGGAGAAGCGGCCTTCTACGGCCCGAAGGCGGACTTTGTCGTGCGTGACTGCATCGGTCGCGAATGGCAGCTCGGGACGGTCCAGCTGGACTATAACCTGCCCAGCCAGGAACGGTTCGCACTGGAGTACATCGGCGTCGACAACACTCCGCATCGTCCGGTGATGATCCACCGGGCACCGCTCGGATCACTGGAACGGTTTGTCGGGGTGTTGATCGAGCACTTCGCCGGAGCGTTTCCGTTGTGGCTGGCCCCGGAGCAGGTCCGGCTTCTGGTCGTCAGCCAGAAATTCGAGGAATACGGGCGTCAGGTGGAACAGCGGCTACGCGACGCGGGGATTCGTGTCGGTGGCGATTATCGGCCGGAGAAGATCGGTGCCAAGATTCGAGACGCGCAACTGGAATTAATTCCATATATGTTCGTCGTTGGCGGCCGGGAAATGGAGTCTGGCCAAGTCAGTGTGCGTGATCGAATCGAGGGCGATCTGGGTCCGATGAGTATCGCGGCCGCCCTGGACAAACTGAACCAGGAGATCGCCGCGCGAACGGTTCGGAAGACGTATAGTGGAGATGCGGGGCTCGGCCAGCAACAAGCGCGCAATGAATATTGAAATATGTGGAGTTCCGCGACGCGAGAATCTTGTCAAACCGCATGGATTTTTCCGATAAAACTAGTTGACGCGGGGCTACCAAGTCGTCAATACTCACAGGTACGAAATTCAGTGTTTTCCGCGGGCCTACGAGTCGGGACAGCGTGTCCCGTCTCATCAGGCTCGTTCAGGCTCGTAATACGAAAGGGTAGCAGCGATCGACCGCATCGAGACTCGGATCAACGACCAAATCCGTATCAGCCCCATTCGCGTTGTTGACGCGGATGGCAAGCAATTGGGCATCATGGGCACTCAGGAAGCCATTTCAAAAGCCCGCGAGGCGAATTTGGATTTGGTGGAGGTGGCACCCAACGTGCGTCCTCCCGTGTGCCGAATCATGGATTTCGGCAAGTACAAGTACGAGAAAAAGAAGAAGGCGTCGCAAAAGTCCAGCCACACGAGAACCAAGGAAATTCGCCTGCGCCCGAAAACGGGCGATCACGACATTGATTTCAAGGTGAAGCAGGCCAAGAACTTCCTGAAACACAAGGACAAGGTTCAGGTGTCGGTGATCTTTCGCGGCCGTGAAATGGCGCATATCCAGGAGGGACGCCGCGTCATGCAGGGCGTGATTGAAGAGCTGGAAGAACTGGGCAAGGTCGAGACCATACCGCAGCAGCATGGCCGCCGAATGATCTGCACTATCGCGCCGAAATAAAGCACGCTGAAATCAAGAGCATCTTGAGAACGCCGTGCCATGGCCGCGCGTGCGACGCGAGCCGCGTGACGTGCCGCGCAGCCTGCCCGCTCATGATCGAGACCGAGCTCGTGCTGCTTGGTCTCCGCGGGGCCTTGCAGGAAGGAGCCTGCGCGCCGTTGTGGTCCGGACTGGCCGCACGCGTTGGTCGGGCATCCAGCGGCTTAACCCGGATGATTCGCGTGTGTTCTGCTGCGATGCATTGCGTGAATAATCCGGCTCGAAACGGCCAGCGTGGCGCGGGCGACGGCGTTCATGTCGCGTTTTCGACGCACTGCCAGGCGGCCCGTTCTTCCGAGCCGCGCGCGACGCGCGGGATCGCTTAGCAATTGCCGCATCGACTGGGCAAGGGCCGCGGCATCGTTCGGTTCGACCAGCACGCCACCGCCCGTGTCATCGATCAGCTCGGGAAACGCTCCGTGGTCCGGTAACACGACGGGCACGCCGGCCGCCAGAGCCTCCAATACATAGAGTCCTTTCGGCTCGCGATATGTCGTCGGTACCGAGAGCAAGTCGAGGCGGTCGAGCATGGCAAGTTTCTCGTCGCGCGTGACGATTCCCAGGTATTCAAACGAGTCGCCCCATCCCGCGCGATGCAGTTTTTGAAACTGTTGCTCGGCATATGCGCGGTGCGGTTCATCCAGCCAGCCGGCGATCAGGAGCTGCACGGATCGGGAGCCCAGCCGGGGGCCGAGTCGCACCATTGCGTCGACCAGCACATGCAGGCCCTTTTCCGGTGCCAGGCGGGCCAGGTAGCCGACCGTCAGACGCCCCGCATCGTCCGCGTCAATCGGTGGCGTGGTGTGCCCGGATGGCGAGAATCCGGTCAGATCGATGCCGAGTGGCACAAGGTGTATCTTGGTCGGTGGGATTGCCAGGTAATCGGCCATGAACTCGGCGTAGTATCGGCTATGCACCAAGAACCCGTCGATTTGGTGAGCGAGTTGCCGTATTTCCGCGAGCGCCTTGCCACGATACGGTGCCGGGAGGCTCTCCAGGAATATATCGTCACCCTGCAGGAACGCGAGGATCGGTCTATTCAAGGTGCGTTTCAAAGCGGGCACGCACCCGGCAATCAAGACATTGGTCAGCAGCAGCATGTCGGCAGGAGATTGGGTACCGAGCCATCGGGCCAAACGGCGTACTTCCGTGCGTTGAAAACCGCTTTCGCCGCGCAACATCGACACGGTGAGCGCGCCGAGCATGCGCGCACTGGGGGTCACTTGTCGCCCATCAAGCCAATGCAACAGGCGCGGATGATCCAGAAAACCGGTCGCCCAAGCCGGCAGGTGCCGAAAAAGGGCCGTCTGCTGTCGCAGGTAGACGTTCAGACCACCGAAGAACACACGTTTCCCGGTCACGGCCGGCAAATCCGTCCGAATCGGCATATACAGAGGCACCAGTTGGACGTCGACGCCAAGTCCCAACATGCTGCGTGCCAACTGGTTATCGTGCATGCAACTGCCGCAGTACATACCCCCGGCGCCGGCGGTCAGGTAGACGATCTTCGTCGGCACCAGGTCGGACATCGGATGAACTCCGCCGAATCAGAAAAACGCGGGATTTGATCGAAGCGCCCTTTGAAAAAAGTCGGCAACCGCGTAGACTACGAGGTTTCCATCCAATTGTCTGCTATCCAGAGGGTAACCGGAAGATGCCGAAGCAGAAAACCCACAAGGGAACCAAGAAGCGTTTTCGCCTGACCGCCAAGGGCCACGCCAAGCATCGTCAGTCCGGCACAAGCCATTTGCAGGCGCGCATGTCGCAGAAACGGAAACGAAATCTGCGCGGCACGACCTCGATTGATAGTACGATGGAGACGCACATTCAAAAAGCACTCAATCATAACAGCTATTAGCGTTTTGCCCTTATCCGGGGAAAGATCCCGATGATCCAGCCGGATGGACGGGATTTGCCATTTATTTGACCAGACGCACGGGTAGACAACTTCCTTGGATCGAACAGACGTTCAAAGCAATCATGTTCAAGGAGACCTGGTGGCGTCCAGCATGCGTGAGACCATTCAATGAGGACAATCAAAGGTGCGGCTCGAACACGGGCCAAGCGTCGGATATACCGGCGTGCCAAGGGGTATCGGGGTGGCCGCAAGAATCTGTTGCGGACCGCGAAGGAAACGCTGATGCGGGCCGGGGCGTACGCGTATCGCGATCGTCGTGTCCGCAAGCGAGATTTTCGACGTCTCTGGATTATTCGTATTAATGCCGCGGTGCGTGCGCGGGGTTTGCGGTACAGCGAGTTCATTCATGGCCTGCAGGTGGCCGGCATCGAGTTGGATCGGAAAACGCTGTCCGAGATGGCCATCCACGACCCGGCCGGTTTTGATGTCGTGGTTGAGAAAGTCAAGGCTTCGCTGACCGCCTGAGCGCCGTCCGTGGACTCGACTGGATGCAGTCTGTCTCGCCGATTCATCAATACAGCTTGGACCAAAAGACAAGGAGACAGGCACTGCTTGGCCTGTCTCTTTTTGTTGGAGGAAAGCATCTCATGGCACTGGCGGAATTCCTGGAGGAACTCGACGAATTGGCCGATGCGGCAGTGGCCGCGTTTGCCGCTGCCACGGATCCCGAGACGTTGGAGTGTGCCCGGATCGAATTCCTGGGCGCGAAAAAAGGACGACTCAAGGCCGTCCAAAAAAAAATGGGTCAAGTCGACAAGACGGATCGCCCGGCGGCCGGTAAACACTTCAATCAGCTCAAACAGCGAATTGACCAGGCATTCGCCGAGGCCCGCGCCCGCCTCGACCAAGACGCCTCACCGGCGCACCAGAGTGAAAAAGAACCGTTTGACCCGACGTTGCCCGGAATGTCCGTGACACTCGGCCGTCTGCACCCCATTACGCAGACCATCGAACAGCTGAAAGAAATCATGGGGCGGCTTGGGTTCAATGTCGCGGATGGACCGGAAATCGAAGATGCCTGGCATAATTTCGAGGCTCTGAATATCCCTCCGGAGCACCCGGCACGCGATCCTCTCGAGAACTTCTATCTGTCAGTGGCCGGATCCAATGACGAACCCATGTTACTCAGGAGTCAAACGAGCACGGTGCAGATACGGGTCATGGAACATACGCCCCCCCCCGTGCGGATCATCTCGTTGGGCCGTGTCTACCGCCCGGATACGGCGGACGCGACCCACTATCCCATGTTCCACCAGATGGAAGGGCTGTTGATCGATACCCATGTTACGATGGCCGACCTGAAAAGCGTGTTGCGGATGTTCGCGACCAGCTATCTGGGTGGTGACGTGCATATCCGTTTCCGGCCGTCGTTCTTCCCGTTCACGGAACCAAGTGTGGAGGTGGATTATCAGTGGAACGACCAATGGATCGAGTTTGGGGGCGCGGGCATGGTCGATCCGAACGTGCTCGAAGCGGTCGGATATGATCCGGAACAGGTCACCGGCTTCGCGTTTGGATTGGGGGTGGAACGGCTCTGTATGCGGCGTCACAACATCACGGATATTCGCGAGTTCTACAAGAACGATGTCCGCTTCTTGCATCAGTTTTAACCATGGATCAATGAGTTAGATAGTCGAGTGCCACAATGATAGTTTCCTGGAAATGGCTCAAAGATTATATCCCGCTCCGTATGAGCGTGGCGGAACTTGAGCAACGCCTGTCGATGTCTGGGCTGAACCACGAGTCGACCGCCAAGGTCGCCAATGATCTGGCCATTGACCTGGAGGTGACCAGCAATCGCCCTGACTGTCTCGGACATCTGGGCGTCGCCCGCGAAATCTCGGTACTCTGGGACTTGCCACTCGAGATCCCCGACCCTCGACCAGCGGCCAGCGGACCGGCGATTACCGACCTGACCAATGTGACGATTGATTGTCCGGAACTCTGTTATCGGTATACGGCGCGCGTGATCCGAGGTGTTGAAATTGGCCCGAGTCCGGACTGGCTCGCCAGTCGTTTGCGCACGATTGGCTTCGCCGTGATCAACAACGTCGTGGACATAAGCAATTACGTATTGATGGAATGTGGTCAACCGCTGCACGTATTTGATTTCGCGCTGCTGAATGGTCCCGAGATCATCGTTCGCGCAGCGCGTGACGGGGAAGAATTCGCCGCCATCGACCATCGACGGTACCAATTAGAGCCGGGCATGTGCGTGATCGCCGACACGCACCGCGCCGTGGCCCTGGGCGGCGTCATGGGCGGCGTCGATTCGGAAGTCAGCGAGTCGACGACCGACCTCTTGATCGAATCGGCCGAATTTTCACCACTGTCGATTCGCAACACGGCGCGCAGACTGAATCTACATAGCCCGTCATCGTTTCGTTTCGAACGCGGGCTGGACCCCGCCGGGATCGACTGGGCAAGCCGGCGTTGTTGCCAGTTGATCCTCGACCTCGCCGGCGGCGAACTGGTCGAGGGAGTGCTGGACATCGGCGGCAAGTCGACCGCGCCGACGCCGATCGTCCTTCGGTTGAGTCAGCTCCCGCGCGTGCTGGGAATTGAAGTCGGGCCGGAAGAGGTCCGCCGCATTCTAGCCGCGTTAGGCAATGAGGTCGTGCACGCCGACGCTCAGACCATCCAGATAACCACGCCCTCCTGGCGCCGTGATTTGACGCGCGAAATTGACTTGGTTGAGGAAGTCGCGCGAATTCATGGCTATGAACAGATCCCGGAAGATGTTGGTGTCCCGATGGCCGCATCAAGTCGTCTGGATACCGACCGTGTGCAGGATCGCGTCCGGCAAGTACTTAACGCCATCGGGTTTGACGAGGCGATGACGGCCAGCGTCGTGCCGAGCGATTGGGCTGAGCTGTTTTCACCCTGGTGCGACACGCCTCCACTAACCACTAATATGCCGATGCTAAAAGGCGCCGACAAGTTGCGTGAGAGCTTGATTCCGAGCCTCTTGGAAGCACGGCGTATCAACGAGGCAATTGGCAACGACGTCTGTGATCTGTTTGAAACGGCGCGCATCTATCTGCCATGCGACCAGGCTCTGCCGCGTGAGCAATGGACGCTGGCCGTCGTGGCCGGTAGCGATTTCCCGCGCGTCAAAGGGATCGTCGAGTCGTTGTTGGACGCCCTGCATGTGACGACCCGGCTGACCGTCGAACCTGCCCAGCTGCCGCTACTCGATGCGGACCGGCAATGTCACCTCGCCCTTGGCGACCGACGGTTCGGCTTCATCGGCGAGATCTCCGCCGATGGTCTCAAACAGTTTGGTCTGCGCCACGCGGCGACGGTCGCGGAACTGGATTTGAGTGTCTTGTCGGCCCTCGCCGAGCTTGTTCCGCAACACGCGGCATTGAGCGGGTACCCGGCGATTTCTCGCGATTTGAATCTGATCGTGGATCTGGCTTTGCCGTGGGCCGATTTGGAAGCGACGATCCGTGCGGCTGCCGGTAGCCTATTGGAAACACTGCAGTTTCAGGAGGTGTATCGCGACGCGAAGAAAGATGGTCCGGAAAAGAAACGGCTTCTGTTTTCCATTTCGTTGCGTTCCTCCGAGCGCACGCTGACCAATGAAGAGGCGGATGCATTGCGACAAGATGTGGTCAATGCGTGCGCCCGCGCTCATCGCGCCGTACTGCTCGGCTGACGGCGCATGCAACACGACGTTGTTTCCAAGAAGACACGATGGCTTTCTCGGTGCCGCCGTGAAAAGCGAAGTGCTAGTCGTTCCGCGTGCGACAGAGCAGTTCATCCGAATACGTCTGATCCATGATCCGACCATACTCGTCAAGGCTACGCCGCTGACCGTAGTTGTGCCACGGGCTGACTTCCGCGAGTTCGGGCATGATATCGATCAACTGTTCGCTGAGCATTTCGGCCATTCGACGAATGCTGGCAGACTTGGAACGCTCCCGAATCGCAGCCACCGTTTTCATCACGCGTACCATGCGGGCCCGCTCCATGATCGGAGCTGACAGGCCATCGTCCGGCTCGACAATCAACTCAGCAAGCGGCACATCGAGTGCCTTTTGCCATTTGCGTAGATCGCTCAAACGCAGATCGGTGGTTTCCTGTTCCTGCAGTCGCAGACGACGCACATCGACACCCGTGTGCCGCGCCGCGGTTCGCATCGACACGCCTTGTTGCAACCGAACCGTGCGAATGCGGTGCAGCTGCGTGCCCGCAGGTTCCGCCACCTCTTCGCGCGGCGGTGCCGATGCCGGGATGACATCCGTTGGCATTGATGTGTAATCGACTGTCGCCATCTTCAATTTCCTCGTCCCGTATGTTCCGTTCCGTGGCAATGGAGAATTAACCACATGGGTTAGACGTAACAACAGGCCAAGAAGTTCCAGGGATTCTAGGGGTTATGCCGATTTTTCGTAAAAAATGCCCCGAAGGCGAAGTGATGCGATTGCCAAGAATGGGCAGTTTGTCGCGCCACGACCCGGCCCTTCGCCCCCCGGCCATGGAGCGGTGGCGGGATGCAGCCCCAGGCTGGCCTGTTAAAACATTGGTATTGACCCGAATTCAACGTTATCCGGTTTTTGTTCCTTT
>CAZSOG010000096.1:0-9830 GCA_964607555.1 uncultured Pirellulaceae bacterium
CACGAGTATCTGATCGGGTCAGTACGAACAAGTCCGAGACAAACAAACATAGAGTATCAGTACCGCAGCACGAACAACGCCGCCGCAGAGATTGCTGCAGCAAATCACCGCCAGCAAGCCCATATCAAAATCCCCCGGCGACCGGCCGGCTTCCCAGAGCAAGACGTCGACGCACAATGGACCGTCTGCACGCCGGACACCGTGCCGACCTATACGGCCGTCGGGTACTTTTTCGGCCGCTATTTGCACCAACAACTCGACGTCCCCGTCGGCCTGATCAACGCGTCGTGGGGCGGTACGCTGATCGAGCCATGGACGCCGCCATGCGGCTTCGCCCAATGCCGACAAGTACCCGCGCTGGCGAAGATTCTGCGGCAAGTGCAAATGACCAACCCGACCGATCCACAATACAAAGCAAGACTGGCCCAGTACATTGACGGTCTGGACGCGTGGCTGATCAAGGCGCGGGAGACGATTCGCGATCAAAAACCGCTGGCGCCGCCACCCGAATACCCGGCCGAGATCCGGCCGCTGACCAGCCATCAGTCGCCGACGACTCTTTACAACGGGATGATCCATCCGCTGGTGCCGTTCGCGATCCGTGGCGCCATTTGGTATCAGGGCGAGTCGAATCACCGTGATGGCATGCTGTACTGCGAAAAAATGAAGGCCCTCATTGGCGGCTGGCGCGACGTGTGGCATGAAGGCGAGTTTCCCTTCTATTATGTTCAGATCGCTCCGTTTGAGTACGGTAACGAGTCGCCCGGTATCCTCCCCACGCTCTGGGAAGCGCAGGCGAAAGCACTGGACATTCCGAACACGGGCATGGCGGTCATTCACGATATCGGCAATCTCGCGAACATTCATCCGCGTAACAAACAGGAAGTTGGTCGCCGGTTGGCACTGATCGCGCTGGCAAAAACGTATGGTCAGAAAAAACTCGTCTATTCCGGGCCGACGTTCAAGTCGCTGGCGGTCGAGGACAATCGTCTGCGCGTGACGTTCGATCATGTCGGTGGCGGCCTGATCGCACGGGACGGGAAGCCACTGAACTGGTTCGAGATCGTTGGTCCCGACACGGATTTCGAGAAGGCGGACGCGCGCATTGATGGAGCCACCGTGATCCTTTCCTCGCCGAAGGTCAAACATCCCGTCGCCGTCCGTTTCGCCTGGCACAAGCTGGCCGAACCGAATCTGGCGAATAAGGAAGGGTTGCCCGCCGTGCCGTTTCGCGCCGGTGATGTGCCCAAACGTGATTGGCTGTCCATCAAGATCGATGAAGCCAAGAACTATACGTTGGTCTACGATGTGGATTTGTCCAAGTTGGGTCCGACGATCAAGTACGATGTGGATCGTTCCGCGACGGTGAAAGGCGATTTCGACCGCATCGCCTATTTTCTCGAATTGCGCAAGACAAGTGAGCCGACGCGGTATCTTTACGTATCGTTGGACGCGTTCACCAAAGACATTGGGAAGATCGGCATTCCGACAGCCGCGAGCGGCGCGAAATTCCAGATGAACGTGACGAATATGAATGTCATTTCCAACATGCCCGGGCTTGTCAACGGCACGGGGATCCAGGACGGTAACATTGAATTCTGGCCACATAATTACGGCGCGATCAACAGCGCGAAAGTGCCAAACGCATCCGATTCGGTCTATGATTTCGGCGACCAATGCGTGCCACCCGTGGACGGTTACGGGTCGATGCAGATCCACGACCATAAGGCGAAACAAACGCTGCTGGCGATCAATCACTGGAACAACCGCGAGGGTGCCGATATCGGGATCGGTAACAGCCCGGGCAAGACACGCGATTGGACATTTACGGGAAGTGCGTCTCAGTACGAGAGCAAGCGGTTGCGCGTGCTCGTGCGGCAGAAATAGAGGCTTATCATGAGCGCGAATCCAGCGCCAGGCCAACGCATCCAGCGAACGGTTCCGGCATTCACGCAGTTGCTGCTTGACAATCTGTATCACACGCACGGCCAGGCCGTCCAGTCCGCCAGCGCACAGGACGGCTACATGGCCTTGTCATATTCGGTGCGCGATTTTCTCGTCGAGCGTTGGCGAAAAACGACCGAGGCACAGTACCGGGCGAACCCGAAGTTCGTTTACTACTTCTCGGCGGAATACCTGCCAGGCAAGCAACTCGCCCGCAACATGCTCTATACCGACACGATGAACGTGGCACGCGAGGCGTTGGCGGCACATGATTTGAATGTTGACGACTTCATCGAATTGGACATCGAACCGGGACTCGGTAATGGCGGGCTCGGACGCCTCGCATCCTGTTTTCTCGACTCGTTGGCAACCCTTGATATCCCGGCCGTCGGCTACGGTATCCGCTATGAATACGGGATCTTCAAACAGACGTTTCGCGATGGGTGGCAGGTGGAAAAGCCGGACGGGTGGTTGATGTATGGTAATCCATGGGAGTTTCCACAGTCCGATGAAATGGTCATGGTCGGGTTCGGCGGCACGGTCGAATCGTCAACGGACGACGCCGGTAACGCATGTTCGCGCTGGCTACCCAAGTACCAGGTGCTTGGCGAGCCGTGCACCGTCCTGGTTCCCGGATACGCGACCGAAACGGTGAATATTCTCCGCTTGTGGCGGGCGCGTGCCACCGAAGAATTCGACTTCCAGCTGTTCGATATTGGCGACTACGTGAAGGCCGTCGAGCAGAAGATCTATTCCGAGAACATATCCAAGGTGCTCTATCCGAACGACGAGACGTACCAGGGCAAACGACTTCGCCTGCAACAGCAGTATTTCTTCGTGGCCTGCTCGCTGCACGATATCATCCGGCGTTTTCATCTCAAGAACGACGATTGGGATCTCTTTCCACAAAAAGTCGTCATTCAGTTGAACGATACGCATCCGGTCATCGCGATCGCCGAATTGATGCGAGTCCTGGTCGATCAGTACGGACTGGATTGGGACCGCGCGTGGCAGATCGCGCATGATACGTTCGCCTACACATGCCACACATTGTTGCCGGAAGCACTGGAGAAGTGGCCGGTCGACTTGCTGGAGCACTGCTTGCCGCGGCACCTGCAAATCATTTACGAAATCAACTACCGATTTCTCGAAGAAGTCAGGTCGCGCTTCCCGGGTGATGAGCAGCGTGTCGCGCGCATGTCGATCATCGAAGAGACGCCACGACGTCAGATCCGCATGGCACATTTGGCGACCGTTGGCAGCTTTGCCGTCAACGGCGTGGCGGAATTGCATTCCCGTTTGCTGCGCGAGCAGACACTGTGTGACTTTGCCGATCTATGGCCGGACCGTTTTCAGAATAAGACGAATGGTGTCACGCCGCGACGATTCTTGCAGTTGGCCAATCCCCGGCTTGCCACCCTGATCACGTCCACGATCGGTGCCGACTGGCTGACGGATCTCGACCAATTACAACAGCTTGAAGATTACGCGGAGGACGCGGCCTTCCAGACTGCCTGGCGCGATATCAAACAAGCGAACAAGGTCGCGCTGACCGAGTATCTCGAGAAATCGACCCAGCAGCATTTCCATCCTGACTCGATTCTCGATGTGATGGCAAAACGATTACACGAGTACAAACGTCAGCTGCTCAAGGCGATGCACATCATCTGGCTCTATCAGCGGATCAAGGCAAACCCGAAGCTGGTGGTGGCGCCACGCACGTTCCTATTCGGCGCGAAAGCCGCGCCAGGATATCACCTGGCGAAATTGATTATCAAGTTGATCCACAATATTGGGACGGTCGTGAATCCGGACACCGATGTGCATGGCCGCTTGAAAGTTATTTTTCCGGCGAATTACAATGTCTCCATGGCCGAACGGTTCTACCCGGCCGCCGACCTGTCGGAACAGATATCGTTGGCGGGCAAGGAGGCCTCGGGGACCGGCAACATGAAATTCGCGCTGAACGGGGCACTCACAATCGGCACGTTGGATGGTGCGAATGTCGAGATTCGTGAACGCGTCGGCGCGGAGAATTTCTTCTTGTTCGGACTGACCGTCGATGATGTCGCCGCGCTGCAGCAACGAGGCTACAATCCCATGTTGTATTATCAGCAAAACACGGACCTGCGGAACGTCATCGATGCAATTGCAACCGGCGGGTTTTCCAATGGTGACATGAAACTGTTTCAGCCGTTGGTCGATGCGCTCCTGTTTCATGATCAATTCATGTTGCTGGCAGACTTTCAAGAGTACGTGGACTGCTGTGAAGCGGCCGCCGAAGCGTACCACGTCCCTGACCGCTGGACTCGGATGTCGATCCTGAATACGGCACGGTGCGGCTTCTTTTCGTCCGATCGCGCGATTCGTCAATATTGTGACGACATCTGGCATGTTGATTCGCTGCGGGTGAAGGCGTAGAAACACAGAGGAGAATCTCATGAATACACCACATGCCAACCGCTGGCTCCGCGTGACCATTGCCTTGGTCGCGTGCGGACTTTTCGCGAGACAACCCATTTCACGTCACGCACGTGCCGCTGACGTCCCGGTGCAGGTTGCGGACACCGAGACTCAGGCATCCGTGGTCGTCAGGGATTTGCGCTGCGAATATCTGCACAATCCGCTCGGCATCGACGTGCCGCAACCACGACTCGGCTGGACACTACATGCCGTCGAGCCGACGGAACGAGGCCAACGGCAGACGGCCTACCACGTGCTTGTCGCGCGGTCCGCGGAGCAATTAGGACGCGGTGTTGGTGATCTCTGGGATTCGAAAACGGTCGATTCGGATCAGTCCGTCCTGGTCGCGTATCAGGGAAAACCGCTGCGCTACTCCATGGCATGCTGGTGGAAGGTGCGTGTCCGGGACCAGAACGGCCGATGGTCCGACTGGAGCACTCCGGCACGATGGACGATGGGACCGCTGGGGCCTGACGATTGGCACGCGCACTGGATCGGAACCGACCAACGGTTCCAGGAGATCAAGAAGCTCCCGCCGACCGGCCAATATCTTGCCGATCCGTGGCTTCGAAAAGTCGTTCGCTTAAAGAGCCGGCCGACCCATGCCATGATGTACGTCGCCTCGGTTGGCTATCACGAACTGTATGTCAATGGCCGAAAGGTATCCGACACATTGTTGACACCAAATGTCTCGGATCTCACGAAACGGGCACGCTATGTGACGTATGACATCGCGGCACACCTGCACGCCGGCACGAACGTCCTTGGTCTGTGGCTGGGCACCTCGTGGTCCATCTACCCTCTCTACAAGACACCGGATAAGCCACAAAGCCCCATTGTCCTCGGCCAAGCGGATATCGAAACGCCCGACGGCAGCCGTCTGCGGGTCGTCACGGACGCGACCTGGAAAACGCACCCGAGCCCCAGCGCGCTGCTCGGGAAATGGAACTTTACGGATTTTGGTGGTGAGTACTACGACGCGATGCGTGAAATGCCCGACTGGTGTGCTCCCAAACTGAATGATCAGGACTGGAAACCGGCAACTGTCTACCACCCGAAACTGACGCTTTCCGCCGACATGGCCGAACCCAACCGGCGTGTGAACCGGAAGATCACGCCCGTTGCGATCACGCGACAAGCCGATGGCAGCTATCGCGTGGACATGGGCGTGAATTTCGCGGGCGTGCTCGAGTTCGACTTGCACGGCACGCCGGGCGACCTGGTCGAATTGCAGTTTTCCGAGCGTGAAGACCAGCCGATGACGCACCGCATCCACAGCGCGGTGCGCATCGGACGCGGCGGCCGGACAACCTTTCGCAATCGATTCAATTATCTGTCCGGCCGTTGGATTCGCGTGACGGGCCTGAAAACAAAACCCGCCCCAAGCGATATTCGTGGTTTTGTCGTGCGAAGTGACTTCCAGCGTGCGACCTGGTTTCGCTGTGACAGCGATCTGCTGAACCGGATCTACGACACCACGTTGTGGACGTTCGAGAGCCTCAGCCTCGGTGGATATGTCGTCGACTGTCCGCAGCGAGAACGGATGGGGTACGGCGGTGACGCGCATTCCACCACGCCGACGGCACTCGATAACTACCGACTCGGCGCCTTTTATACCGAGTGGTCGCAGGACTGGCGCGATGTGCAGAATCGGGGCGCGTCCTGGGGAGTGGGCCAGGAGGCCAAACGAAAAGATGCCAAGGAGGCTGATGGCAACCTGCCCTATACGGCGCCCACGTATTGGGGTGGGGGTGGACCCGGTTGGAGCGGATTCTGCGTTACGTTGCCCTGGTATGTCTATCGCCAATACGGCGACCGCCGCATCCTGGCAGTCAACTTCAAGACGATCCAACGTTGGCTGGCGTTTCTCGAAACAAAATCGAAAAACGACATGCTCGTGCGCTGGGGCGGCCAGTGGGACTTCCTGGGCGACTGGCTCTGGCCCGGCGCGGAAGGGGTCAATGGCGATACGCGCGAAACGCTTTTCTTTAATAACTGCTACTGGATCTTCAACTTGCAAACCGCCGCGCGGATCGCGGACGTGCTGGGGAAGACCGCCGAGGCCGCCGCGTTTCGAAAACGAGCCGACGCCGTTCGGCACGCCGTGCACCAGACCTTCTACGATCCGAAGTGGCATGGTTATGTCAATAATTCTCAAGCCTATCTGGCGATCGCGCTGCTGACCGGTGTGCCTCCGGAATCGGAACGTGCCGCGGTCTGGAAGACGCTGGAGGACGAGATCCTCGTCCATCGCCATGGACACTTCTGGGGTGGGATTACCGGCGGTGCGTTCATCGTGAAAACATTGCTCGAAGCCGATCGTTCCGATCTGATGTTCGCGATGGCCTCGAAGACCGACTACCCGGGGTGGGGAGACATGCTGCGCCAGGGCGCGACGACCATCTGGGAAGCCTGGGATGGGCGAAACTCGCGGCTCCACAGCTCGTACCTGCATGTGGGAAGCTGGTTCATTGAGGGGTTGGCCGGCATTCGCCCCGATCCCGCGCGCCCCGGGTTCAAACATATCATCATCAAACCAGGTGTCGTCACCGACGGCCGTTTGCACTGGGCCAAAGCACGCATGAACTCGCCCTATGGTTTGGTAAGAAGCGAGTGGCTGGTCGATGGGAATCATCTCGAGATTCGCGTAACCGTCCCCGCGAATACGACCGCGTCACTCTTTGTCCCGACCTCTCACCCCGATTCAATTCGCGCGGGCGGCGACGCGCCGACACCATCGTCCGGCGTGACGTCGCGCGGACGTGACGGCACCGGGCGCAGCGTCCTCGAATTGGTACCGGGGCGCTACGTGTTTACTGCGAACTTGTAAGACCCATGGAGACCTCCTTATGAAGATGGAACAGTACATCCGGGCCATTGCCGGAGTGTTCATCGTGGCAACCGTCGCACTGGGCTGGTTGCATAGCCGGTACTGGCTGCTGTTCACGGCGTTTGTCGGCGTGAATCTCTTTCAATCGGCGTTCACGCAGTGGTGCTTGATGGAGAAGATTCTGGCCCGGCTTGGGATCGCCGAAGCCGACGACGACGTCTGACTCCTTTGAGCTGGAAATCCCATGGCGCGCGTCTTGCTGATCAACATGCCTTTCAGCAGCCTGCAGTGGCCCGCACTCGGACTCAGCTTGCTCAAAGCGGGCCTCGCCCAAGCGCATGTACCATGTGCTATCGCCTACCTGCAATTCGACTTGGCGGAGACCATCGGACTTGAACGTTATCAGTGGATTAACGACGCGTTCGGATTTGTGCTAGGTGGAGAACGATTGTTTGCAAACGAGCTATTTGCCGGCCGTTTGCCAGACGATGATCAGTATTTCCGCAATGTCTTGCTGCCGGTCGATCCCAGCCTGAGTGATCAGGATCGCGCTGATTTCTTTGACGCTGGCCATCACATACGTCCGTTCCTCGACCGAGTTTTCCAGCGCATCGATTGGACCCGGTATTCGATCGTTGGATTCACAACGACCTTTCAACAGACGCTTGCGTCCCTGGCATTGGCGTGCCGGATCAAACGGCACCATCCCCGAATCCACGTCATATTTGGCGGCGCGAACTGCGAAGGCTCGATGGGCCGGCAGTTGTTGCAGTCATTCCCGTTTGTCGACATCGTGTTTTCCGGCGAGGCCGATGCAACATTCCCTGCAGTCGTGTCCGAGTTGATTGAGCATGGCAGGATCCGCCAACTGCCCGGTGTTTTCGCTCGAAAACGGCTTCTTCGGACGACCGTTCCACGCAGTCCCGCGTTTTCCGAGCGCGACGGGGATACGGTGGTGCCAGGCCGCAATGCGCGGGAGCAACTCGATGGCAAGCCCGTACTCGATCTGGACCGGCTTCCTTATCCGGACTTCACCGACTATTTCGACCGTTTGAACGCCAGTCCGCTGCACGACCGCATCGAACCGTTATTGTTGTTTGAGGGCTCACGCGGTTGTTGGTGGGGTGCCAAACGCCAGTGTGCGTTTTGCGGCCTGAACGGTACGACACTGAGGTTCCGGGCCAAGAGTGCTTCGCGTGTCCTTGATGAACTCCATGCATTACAACAACGCTACGGCGTTCATCGCATCTGCGCGACTGACAATATCATGGACTTTCGGTATTTCAAGAGCCTGCTGCCACTTCTGCGTGACGCCCGTTTGGGGATCGAACTCGAATACGAATTGAAGGCGAATCTTCGTCGTGACCAGGTCGGTCTGTTGGTTGCCGCGGGGCTCGCCGCCGCACAGCTCGGCATCGAATCGCTGGCAACCCCCGTTTTGAAGCAAATGCGTAAGGGGACCACCGCGCCGCGGAACCTGCAAACGTTGAAGTGGTTCACCGAAGCGGGGATCGCTGTAAGATGGAATCTCCTGTACGGTTTTCCGGGCGAATCCGCCCGTGAATACGCGAACATGGCGCACTTGATTGACAGCCTCGTGCACCTGGCTCCCCCACAAGCCGTTGGCCGTATTCGTATCGATCGATTCAGCCCCTATTTTGACGCGCCACGTCTGTTTGGCATCGGGGCGCTGGAACCCGTTGACGCATATCGGTATGTCTACCCGCTATCACCTGACGAAATCAGTTCCCTCGCCTACTTTTTTCACGAATCGGCAGCCGACACGGCGCAAGTGCCAGACTATGTCCACCCCGTCCTCGAGGCCGTTGAGCGTTGGCAACAAGTGTTTGCTGGCGCGACGTTGCGGCAGCACGAGCAGGGCGATGATACGCTGGTTCTACTCGATACACGCCCGCAAGCGGTGCGTTTTCAGCGGCGTTTGCGCGGTATCCAGCGTGCTGTCTATGATTTCTGCGACCGATCCAGAACGTGGCCGGCCATCTGCCGACATATCGCTCAGCTGTTCCCTGAAGGCGAGTGGGATGAGCCCGCGCTGCACAGGATGTTGGAAGAGTGGGTCGAGGACCGGATCATGGCGAAAGTCGACCGGACCTATTTGAGCTTGGCGCTAAATGACGCTAAATGACGTCCGACTACTTCTTGGAAAGATAGGCAACTTGAAGCCTGTCACCAAACGGTTCCCGCAGAGCGTTCATCCGCATGCTCGATTGAAGACACGCTCTTATGTTCTTGCCAGGCAAGGCCTGGGTTGTTAAAACATTGGGGTTGACGCCAGAGGAACCTTATCTGGTTTTTATGCCGTTTGCGAACCGTCAGCCATGGGGACCTTGCAGAGATCTATCGAAGCGCCTTGGCCGAAGGCCATAATCATCGTGGATGGGGCAGAGGGAGCCGAAGGCGACCGACCCCCAGGTTTGTATTTGCAATAGTGTCCTTTGCCTGAAGGCCATATTCAGCCTCGACAGCGGCAGAAAAAAGATGACGGTCCAGCCGCGCTAATCAATGTGTCAACCCCAAACTCATAACGCGGGCTCCGCCCGCAACCCAAGAGGAGCGCACACCTTCAGCGCCC
>CAZSOG010000097.1:0-9767 GCA_964607555.1 uncultured Pirellulaceae bacterium
GTGTGGCAGCAAAATGGATTGTCATTGTCTACGGCTGCACAAAAACATGCGCGCATGGCGTGCAAAACTTATGGAGTAAGACCCTGAGAATCTAACGAGGCGTTGCCTCCAACCAACTTGCGCATGGCGATGCATTGGAGACCTTCGGTCGCTCCCGTGCGGGGTCAGGAGACCCGCGCACAGCGCTAGGTCCCTTTACGCTTCCCGTCCGCCTATGGCGGGTTTATCCGAGTGGAACGGTGATTCTGCACTACTCGCGTCGTTCGCCCGACATCAACTCCCGTGGCGGGCGAATAGGCACAAAGATGCCGCTCGGCAAGGCGCCGCTTCTCGTAGCCTTCCGCGCACGAGAAGTCGGCGTGTCAACGTCGCACGTAGATCCTGCGGGTAACCGAATTCTGCTCCAGTTTCCTGCCACTCAAAGGTCGCCCCGCGTCGAGGCGAAGAAGTCGGCAAGCGCGATGTCGACGGATGCCGTGTATTCGGCGTCGTTTATTAGCAACACGTCATCGGCGGGCCGAGTCCAAGCGATGGGATTAGCTTGGGGCGCGTCCATCAGCAGCAGGTCGACGGCCGTGGTGTTGGCAACGGTCACGGGCGGCACGCGGTCGACCACGGCGTCCTTGGTGGCCGTGACGGTGGGTCGTTGATTCCAGGCCGTCGCGAACGCGGCATCGAACGCCGGGAGCAACTGGTTTGACGTATTCAGGCCCCGCACGGCCTCGCCCTCCGCGGCACTTGTCAGTGGGAGTGCGACGTTGTGGGAAACGGCCCCAGTCGTTCCACTCTGCCCGGCGGTTTCTCCTTCGCCACAGGCGCAGTCGGCATCCGGGAACAATGCGTGCGGGCTGGCAACGACACGGAGCAGGCGTTGCGCGGCGGCGTGACCGATCACCTGGATCTCGGTCGGGTCGGTCAAATCGAGGGTCACATTGTGGTGCACGTTCTGGTCATCGGCCACGTCCAACGCGGCGGTTTGCCCGGCGTCATCCACCACCAATTCGACGCCCCGCGCCGAGTCCCAACCACCCTCGATTGCATACCACTGGCTCGTGGTCCCGGCGTCTGTCAGAGCCAACACCGAGTCGCGCGGGGTCGAGGCAAAGAAATCGAGGAGGGAAACGAAGCGGCTTTCGCGACCACGTTCGCCGAAGTTGTTCTCCTTGCCATCGGTCTCCTGGTCCAGGGCGACGGTCAGTTCGTCGTTGGCAACGGTCCCGCCTTGCGTGCCGATCGAATCGAGCCCATCGATCAGGAACGCAGGCTGCTGTTCGGTGATCACGTAACCGCCCGGTGCCAGGTCGGCAAACTCATAGAACCCCAACGCGTTGGTCGTCCGCTGCGCGTCGACGGCCGCGCCGAACTTGTCGGTGCCGGTGAGCGTGACCAACACGCCGCCGAGTGGTGCTTCGGCCGGATCTCGAACGCCGTTGTTGTTCGCGTCGATATATGTGAACCCGGACAGTTTGCTCGGCACGAAGTCGCGGACATCGACCGTAATTGTCGCTTCGGACTGGCTCCCCGCGTCGTCCGCGATCGTGTAGGTGAACGTATCGGTGCCGGTAAAGTTAGCGGGCGGCGTGTACTCCACGGCCTGTCCATTGTTCACGATGGCGACGCTGCCACCGGCCGACGGCGTGCCGACCAGAACGACTGACAGGGTCTCGCCTTGATCGGGCAGCGAACTATCATTGGCCAACGGATCGAGTTGCTGCGGCCCCTGGTCCTTGGTGACGACCACGGAGTCATCGTTCGCGGTCGGTGGGTCATTCACTCCCTGCACCGAGACCACGGCACTTGCCTGGGCGGTCCCACCCGCCCCATCGTTAATCGTATAAACGAACCGTTCTACTCCAAAAAAGTCGGGGGCGGGCGAGTAAATGAGGCTCAATTTATCCGCCGCAACCGTGACCGTGCCGCCTTGATCGGGTGTGCCAACATCGGTGATACTGAGCGTTTCGCCCTCATCCCCGGCCGTATCGTCATTGCTCAACACGTCCAGCGCATTATCGGTGCTGTCCTCATCCACGGTGAACAGATCGTCGCGTGCTCGGGGCGGATCATTCGCGGCCACGACGGTGACCGTGACCGTGGCCTGCGCGATACCACCATTGCCATCACTGATCGTGTAGGTGAATGTCTCGTCGCCAAAGAAATTCGCGGCGGGCGTGTAGACAACATGGCTGCCATCGGCGGCAACCGTCGCGGCTCCGCCCGCCGACGTCGTCCCGGTCGCCGTCACGGTCAACGTCTCGTCTGTATCCGGGGCAATATCGTCGTTTTGCAGCACCTCCAGAATGGTAGCGGCCGCATCCTCGGTTACCGTGAACGCATCGTTGGCGGCGGTTGGATCGTCGTTCTTCGGCGCTACCTGGACCGTCACGGTCGCTTGCTTCGCGCCCGTGCCGTCATCCACGGTGTAGGCAAACGTCTCTTCGCCAAAGAAGTCGGGCACCGGCGTGTAGGTCACGGTTTTGCCATCCGCGGCAATCTGAACCGTACCACCGTGCGCCGTCGACCCGACCCCGGTGATCAGCAACTCGCCGCCCCCGCCCGGTGTCGGCGTGTCATTGGCCAAAACGTCCAAGATGGTACCCGCGCTGTCTTCATCCACGTTGAACAGATCATCGTTGGCGCCAAACGCCGCGTCGATCGTCACCGCCGCGGTACCATACCGAACCTGGTCCGCCGGCACTCCGGTGGAGCTTCCGTAGACAAGGATCTCATCATCCGGCAGAACGTCGGCCGGGTCGCTCACGACGTCGGCGATGCCGGCGTGGATCGCGCGCAACGGAACGCTGAACACCAGGAATTCATCCGGGCCAAGTTCATTGAATCCGGCGATCGCGCCCACTTCGTCAATCAAACCTGCCGTCGCCGTGTCACCTTGTGGAGTATTCGGGTAATCCGTGCCGTACGTGATCGGACCACGGATACCGAGCAACTGAGGATCGTAAAGGACGTCCATGAATGCCGCGAACACGCCACGTGCCAGAACGCGCTGGTCCTGAACGTAGACATTCAACACGAGGTCGTCGCCGACCAGCGCGGTCGTCACCGGTGTTCCCTGGGCATCGGTCAATTCCAGACGCAAGGCAACCGCGGCGTCGTCGAGCACCTCGATATTCGCCGTCTGCTGCCGCGCATTCCCCGCGATATCCGTCAGTGCCACGATAAACTGCTGCTGCCCGATGTCGGCGTTCGCCGGCGTCCAGGTAACGGTCCCGTCGCCCGGATCAATATCCGCCTGGGCGGGCGCCGCAACCAGACTGTACTCGGTCCCGGCCGTCCCCTCCTCCGGGTTTTGCACGTCATAGGAAAGCTGCTGCCCGACCGTGACCGTGGTCGGCGGCGTCGATGTGAACTCCGGGGGCGGCGTCGTGTCGATCGTCACCGCCAGTTCGGCGGACGCCGCACTCTCGACCCCATTGATCAGCTGCGTCGCGAACAATGTGTGCGTCCCGTCGCCAAGCGCCGCCAGGTCCGACGAAATCTGGGCCGTCGTCCCCGTCGCCGTCGCTTGGCCAATCACCGTGTCGCCCACATGGAGACGGACCAAGGCGCCGTCCGTAACGCCGGTTACCTCGAAATCCAGTGGCGAGAGATTGGTGATGTTGTCATCATCCAGTGCCCCCGAGTCGCTCGCGGCAAGCAGATCAATCGCGGCGGGAACGTCTGGCGCCACCACGATAGTCACCAGCTGATTGTCAAATAGATCCGCCGTATCCGACGACGTGGCCGGGCGCACACGCGCCTGAATCTGCATCTGGCCCACAAAACCAGCGGGCGGCGTCACACTCACCTCACCCGTGTCGTTGTTCACCGTGAATGTGTAGTCCGTCGTGCCACTCTTGACCGCGTCAAAGATGACCGGATCGCCTTCGACGTCGGTCGCCGTCAATTGGAACGGAATCGGATTGTCCACCACGCCATGAATGGTCCCGATGTCATTCAGGTATGGACCACCGTTGAAGGGGTCCGGCGCGACGGTCACATGGAATGTCTCAACAAAACTGTGTCCGTTACCGTCCGCGGCGGTCACCGTGATGTCCGCTTCGCCCGAAGCGCCTTCCGGCGCCTTGAGCATCACAATGCCGTTTTCCGTGTCCTGGAAGATCTCCACGGAATCGATATTGATCGGCACGGTCGGACGGTCCTGGGTATCGGTCGCGGTCGCGTTGATCGCGTTGCGCACCTTGTCACCCTCCGTCAACTGGCCAAAGTACGAATGATTGAAGTCAAGGAAACGCGTCGGCGCGTCAATCACGAACACTTGCGAGTCATTCGTGTCGTCACCCGCCTTGGCCCAGGATATTCCACCCGGATTATTGTGCTGTAAGTCCGGATTGAATTGATCGTCGAAGTTGCCCAGTGTGGAGCCGCCCGCCCCCGTCCCGGTCGGGTCGCCAAACTGTAAAACGAAATTGTCGATCACACGGTGAACCGTGACCGGAGGATCGTTGTTGGCCGCATCGTAGAATCCCGACTGGGCCAACTCGATAAATCGACCCGCGGCGCGCGGGACGCGGCCTTCGAACAACTGGTACACCATGTCGCCCCAGCCTTGCACGCTGATGCGCGCACTCGGGTCACCCGTGATCACGGTCGGGTCGACGACCGAAGGATTGCTGCTGGTGACCGTGTACGTTATGGGATCACCGTTCGGATCGTAGCCGTTCAGGGCCAGGTGCAGCGGCGAACCACCGAAAACAGTCAAGTCCTCGATCGGTGCCACAAACGGATCAACACCGGTCGGAATCGCCACGCCGGCACGCGTCGCCAACGTGTCGAGCGACAACAACCCAACTTCGCGCGACGCATCCGGAAATACCCACGTCGGAAATGCTGTAATGTTGTTGTCCAGACCCGTCTGGTTCAGCGTCCGATCCGGATTCGTAACCTCAACAAACGGCAGGAAATCAGCACCATCCTCGAACAGTTTTTTCTGTGCGTTACACGCCGAACACCACGCGGCACCGTACATTTTCGTGCCGGATGCAGCCAACGCCTTGGCAAATGCCACGAGATCCTGAGCCGGCGCCTCTTCACCCTCGGCTCCAGCCGAATCCACCGACGCCCCGGATATGTTGTCCGCGACGCCGCCTTGACCTGGCGCCGTGTCCGCCGCCCCGTCCCACGCCGGATATGGCGCTATCCCAAGATCACTCGACAGAAGCAACCGGTCTTCCAGCGGTTCCGCCTGAAAAGTACGCCGCCGCTTGCCGTGGCCGGCCCTTTGTGATGGTGCGAATAAGAGCTCGCGGAGACTAACGAGTTTACGACGACGGTGATGCGATTTCTTTTTCACGGTTGATCAACCCCAGAAAGGACGAAAACACAGAGAGCCCGAGACCTTCACCATAAACAGAATGTGTGAAACTGTCAGCAAATTGGCGCGTCATTTTTTACGTAACTCATTTTTGTGAACCGAATTAGCATTTTGTCCCCTGTAATCCGCACGCGCCATCGGCCGGGCTGATTCACACCCGTTTAATTCCCGCAACATGTCGCCTTTTGACACCACTACAATGGGTGTTGCGAACCTGTTCCATAGAGTGCATAACCGTCGACAAATAGGGGGGCCCGGTGCCGGGGAGGCGTGTGCAATCAGGGCCGGTGGAGCCGCTGCCGGTAGCGCTTGCTGACACGTTCGAGTAGCGCACGATCCGCGTCCGTCAAACTGGCCATCCCGCATGCATGAACACGGCGAAGGACTTCGTCGAGCAGGCGATCTTCTTCCTGTTGATCACCGCGCGAACGCTCACTGACGACGTCCCAATCCACACCCGATTGAATCGTGGCTTGGTCGCCGACAGCGTGCACGAGCGCGTGCGATTCCGATGCCGAAACGGAGTCGTTTGAGTGATGATCGACGGCAGCGGTGGCAGCCTGCGCGTCCCGACGTCGCACCTCACGCACCGTGTCGATCAGTATCACGACGGCCAATAGGATCATGCCCCACCAGGTTGGAAAGAGGACATCGCTTTGCGCTCTTCCCTCGAGCGCGGCAGCAATCAGCAGGACAATGGCGGACACCATACCCACACCGAACATGACGTCGGCAGCACGCGATGTGCCGTTGGCCGGCGGGATCATCGCCAGCAGGCCACGCAAGGCGTGTCCAGCGTCGAACGGCAGCGCGGGAACACAGTTAATCAGCAAGAGCCCCCAATTGATCCAGAGGGCGATTTTCACAACCTGCGTTATCGTCAAGCCGCTTGTGGGCTCCCATGCCGGATAAAGCGGGTGAAACAGCACGCCCCACCGGGTGGTCGGTTCGAGCAGCAGCAGGACGAGGAAGCAGATCACGCAGATGAGCAAATTAACCATGGGGCCCGCGACGGCCCAGAACAACGTCCGCGACGGTATCGAAAACTCGAAACTGTCGGAAATATCGCCCACTGGCGACAGCACGATCCGACTGACGGGAGCGCCGAACCGGCGTGCTACGACGAAATGGGCCAGTTGGTGGGCCAACACGCTGGCCATGAGCAACCCAAGCGTCATGAGCGTAATCCAGGTCATACTGCCGGCGGCGGCGAGCACGGCGGTTGACGAACTCCACAATGCCGCGATGACCGCGAGCACGATCATGGTGGGGTGCAGGCGCACCGCGACGCCGAACCAGCATCCCAAACTCACGCTCCAGTCAAAAGCTCGCGTCACACGCCACCCCTACCTTGATCAAGCTCCACACCCACCGGACGTAGCCGGGTGGGAATCGGATCCGCGCTGCGCCCCTGGCGCCTCCGCGCGTGCGGGCCGGCCCACCATTGCCCCCGGTCCAGCAGTGCGGCGGTACGCCTTTCTTTTTTACGGCGGGGACCGCACATAGTTCGCCGAGAACGGCCGGGAACGGAGCTGGACGTGAAAAAAAGGGGCTGTTTCAACCATGTACGATGGACGTCCACGTCCGTCGAAGACGCGGATAGACACTCTGCCGAAGCGCAGTCTTGTTACCGGTTCCCAAGACGCCTCCACTACAGCTCTCGGCCTGCGGACCGAGCGTGTTGGAAGTCGGGGGCCGGTAAGTGCGCGAGCTCGGGATTGCGACACAAAACCGTGGCCAGCAGCTCAGGACTGCCGTGTTCGCCGGCGGGGCGCTGGCGATGCCAATCGCGGTGCGTGGGAACCCAGCGCTGATCCAACGGCCAGGCCGCGAACGGGCGGTAGCCGAGAGCACGAGCCAGTTTATCGGAGTTCATGGTAACATCACCGGCGCGGGGTGGCACCGGTCCGGCCTCCCACCGTGGACAACCGATCAGGTGACGAGGATCATAACCACCGACGCGATTTATGATCTGGGCGATTTCATACAAACTGAGACGCCGTGGTCCACCGGCGTGAAATAATCCACGAAGCGGACTCGCCAGGACTGCGTGGCAGGTCAGGTTAAGGCAATCGGTGTATGTTGGCGTACGAATCTCGTCGAAGTAGAGTGTGGCGGGACGCTGCTTTGCAAACCGCGATTGAATCCAATCAATAGCTCCGGCATGGCCGTTAAAGCTGATTCCCATGGGCAATGAGATGCGTAACATGCAGGCGTCAGGGCGCCGCATCATGATTAATTGCTCCGCATCCGCCATCGTGCGACCGTAGACAGTCACCGGATCGGGTGGATCTCCCTCGCGATGGTCGCCTCGGCCGGTGCCGGAAAACACCAGATCGATGGACAGATGAACAAATCGAACGGTGGCCGAATCGACGATATCCAGCAGGCTGCGAACCCCCCCCACATTGACCCGTTCCGCCATCGCAGGGTCAAGCTCGCACGACTTCAGCTTGCAGGATCCTTCACAGTTAAGCACGGACGCGAATTGATATCGGTCGAACAGACGCGCCAACTGGTCGCGGTCGTGCGTATCGCACGGTTCGATTCCAGGACCCCTCAGACGCCAGTTATCAACGCGGCGCGTGCCGATGACCTGGCCGGGATAAAACGCTCGAAAATAGTGAAAGGCGTTGTAACCGGCGACTCCGGCAATTCCGGTAACCAGCAGAGGGAGTCGTGGTGAATCTGGCTGACGAGGCGTGGCATCGAGGATCATCGTTTTTTGAGTCAGTGGGTCTTGGATGGCAATCCGGCATACGGTCCACCGCGAATTCGGCAATTTGGTTGCCCGCTGGGGCGTCATGACCTAAGGTTAACCGGCAAAGTCATACTTGAGAACCTCTATTGTGAACCAAGAATGACTTGGAAGGTGGAACGGTCCTAGTTTATTCGATGGCAGGGCCCCTCGGCGGCGTGAACACGTCACGGGGACCATGCGGCAGCAGATTGGGATGCACCTTCGTAATCAGTGTGCCGGAAGGAACAGCGTGTCGAACGATTTGGCAACCTTAGTGCTGCCGTCGGCGAGCAACCTGGAGCGAGACGACACGGCCCCGCAAAGCGAAGTGCTGGCGAGCCAACTCGAATCAGTTTTTGGTACCGACTTTACGATCTGGGGCAGCGACACAGACAACTTCGAACTTTTGCATCCCAATTCAACCCGACCGGATCCCTGGTGCGATCCGGCCGTGCTGCGGCAGGTGTGCGCGTCGGGCGAGCCAGCCATCCGGCCGATCGACGGCATGCGCGTTCGGCTCGTCATCCCGATAGTCACGGTTGACGGAGCGCGCCACGTCGGGGTCGGCCAGTTCTGGACCCTTCCCATTAATAATTTGTCTGGGGCGCGGATAGCCACTAATGAGAACCGCATGGACGCACGCACGCAAGGTCCGCGGTGGGACCCGGACGTGCTGACGCGCATGGCGCGCGTCGTGGCCCAAAACCACCAAACTCAGTACGAGTGTGGCGTTCTATTTCGCGAGCGTCAGGTACTCGCGAGTCGTTTGGCCGGCACCTACGATGAAATCACGTTGTTGTACCGATTGGCGCATAACCTGAGGATATCCCATTCCGATGAGCAGATTGGCGATCGCGCCTTGGACTGGCTGCAGGAGTGCATGTCAACCGAAGGGCTCGCGTTGTTACTGCTTCCCACGGACGATGGGGGTCTGGACCACGAGCCCGCGCGGCGGTGGCCGACGATCATTCAGCGCGGCCACTGCCCACTGACACGTGGCCAATTCCGACATCTCATGGAGACGCTGGGCGTGGCGCAACGTCGCCAGCCGTGCGTGGTCGACCGTGATGTGACACGGCAGCCATGGTGGGAATTTCCGCAAATCCATAATCTGGTGGCCGTTACGGTGGCTGGAAGCCACAGCAACTACGGCTATTTGGCCGCATTCAACTGTTTGGAAAACCGGCAATTCACACACTTCGACGCGTCATTGATGAGCTCGGTCGGTGCCATTCTCGGAGTCCACAGCGGCAACCAGCAACTCTACCAACAACAGGCGAGATTCGCATCGCGCACCGTACAGTCACTCAGTTCCGCGATTGATGCCAAAGACCCCTATACGTGCGGCCACAGCGAACGTGTTGCCCAGATCGCGGTCTGCATCACACGCGCGATGAATTTGGACCAAGAGACGATCGATACGGTCCGCATGGCAGGACTCCTGCACGACGTCGGCAAGATCGGCATCTGCGAAAGAGTACTCCGCAAACCGGGGCCGCTCACGGCCGACGAGTTCGAGCATATCAAGCAACATCCAACGCTTGGTCATCGGATTCTCGGCAGACTATCCCCATTGGCTGACGCCTTGCCGGCCGTGCTCCATCACCACGAGAACTGGGACGGTTCGGGATATCCGACGGGTCTATCCGGAGAGGCAATCCCGCTCATTGCCCGGATCATTGCGGTTGCGGATGCGTA
>CAZSOG010000098.1:0-9762 GCA_964607555.1 uncultured Pirellulaceae bacterium
CTTGCATCTGTCTCGACTTGCGGCCCCTCGCGACGAACTTCATGAATCATCCGGGCTAGGGGCCCCCCGACGCGCCGCTTGAAGTACGCGTTGAGCTACGTTACACTCGCCGAGGTCGGGACGAACTGCATTGAGATGAGAAGGCGGGGGTCTTGCGTGGCGGAGTACCTGGTGTTTTGAGGACATGCCGATGGGCCGAATGATGTTCCATGCCCCGACGCCGGAGACACTGCCATGCGGGGCCGTGGAGCGCGCATACGTGGCCGGCATCGAGGGTGTCCCGTGGCGATCCTGGAACCAATGGGCCGACGGAATCCTGACCGTTGAGCGGTCGGCCAACGAATCGGGCAGCCTCTATATACCGTGGGAAGTGGCCGAAAAAGGCACACGAGTCCTCTCAACATGCAGTTTGATGGAGCGCGAGACACCCTATTGCCTGGCAACTGAATTGGCGCGTGGTACGCTCCATCGACTACGCGTGTTCATCGGTACCATCGAGTCGGCCGGGGACACGGTGCCGGCGGAAATCAAACAGCTTGTGCACTCGGCCCGCCAGCATTTCTTTGTTGCGATCACTTCGCCATTTTGCGAATCGAAACCAGCCGAGGCCGCGATTCGTGACGCCTCCGCCGCAATCGATCAACTCGGTCAGCTCCACAACCGGGCGCATGCTGCCAATGGCGGCACACGGTCTGACGCACACGGCCCGGTCCTTGCCGGCCGGTTGGATCAGTCCGTGCCGATCAAGGCGGACCGTTTTCTGAAAGCGTTTGGCGGCGCGCTCGTCCCGTGTCGTTGGCGTGACTTGCAGGCAGATCGGGGGCGGATTGAATGGGCGGCTGCCGATGCCCAAATCGCGTGGTGTCGCCAACATAATTTGCGTGTTTTTGGCGGGCCGCTGGTACAAATCGATGCGCTCCACCTGCCAGACTGGACCCATGAATTCGCGACCGATTTCGATGCCCTGGAACATCGCGCGATCCACTACGTTGACCAGGTGGCCAGCCGCTACGAGGACGACGTGGACGCGTGGATATGTGCCGGTCGAGTGAACTTGCCGGGCAGTCTGGGGTTGGACGAGGAACAGAAACTGCGAATCGCCGTATCGATGATCGAGACACTTCGCCGCGCGTCGCCGCGCACTCCGGTCGTCGTCGGCTTTGATCAGCCGTGGGGCGAATACTTGGCGCAGCAGGAAGACGATCTGTCACCGCTCTATTTCGCCGACGCCCTGGTCCGTGCCGACCTGGGCGTCGCCGGGATCGCATTGGAAATCAATCTTGGATACTGGCCCGGCGGAACGCAGCCGCGCGATGTGCTCGAGATCATGCGGCATTTGGATCGCTGGTGCTTGTTGGGGATTCCATTAATCGTCTTGTTAACGCTGCCGGCGACGATGGGCGAAGATCCGGACGCGGTCGGCGATGCACGGATCATCCCCCGAAGCCGGCATGGCGACGCCGCGCCCGCCATGGATCAGACAGTCATCGCCGACATGATCCGATCGCTGGCATATTGTTCCCGACTTCACGCCGTCGTTTGGAATCAGTGGAGCGACACGCGGCCCCACGAGTTTCCACACTCTGGTTTGCTTGATTCCGAGGGCCAGGAACGTCCGGGGTTAGAGTCATTCATCGCCGTGCGCCACGAATTCTCCACATGATGCGGACGTGCTCACGAAACGCGAAACGGAAACGCCCTCGCGCCGCTGTGGTTTCTTTGTTTTAAAAATAAAAAATTAGAAATGAAGAATGAAAAATAAGGTAACCGTTCACCGTTCGTAAGACATTTAACCGCAGATGAACGCGGATAGACGCTGATGTTCATAGGAGAGAGTTGTTTTTCTTCTTCGTATCGCACGTTATCATGATCGCGCGTTCGACTTCGCGCATTATACCGCGGACTGCCCTATCTGCGCTCATCTGCGTTGATCCGCGGTTTTCAGCTCTCCGGGTCGTGAGCGGTTACGAAATAAGAAACAAAGTAGAATGTCAGAAATCTGAAACGCGTTTGGCAAGAAAACCTCTTATATTCTTGCCCCTTAATATTCTTGCCAAATCTCCTTCGCGGATCCGTGGTCGTGCGGCGGCGTCCGAAGAGGGGGCAAGAATATGAAATCCCGCCGACGTTGCCGCCGCGCCTTCAGTGCTGACATTGTGGACAGTAGAACGTCGAACGCTGACCGATGACGGTTCGCCGGATTGGCGTGCCGCAGCAGACGCACGGCTGATCGGTGCGACCGTACACGCACAACGAGACGCGGAAGTGGCCCTCCTGGCCGTCGAGCGTGCGAAAATCGCGAAGCGTCGTGCCCCCGGCCCGAATGGCCGCGCTCAGGACGTTCCGGACGGCGTCGGCCAGCTGATCGTAGCGGCGGCGTCCGATGCGCCCCGCCGCGCGCCGCGGGTGGATCCGACTCGCGAAAAGTGATTCGCTGGCGTAGATATTGCCGACCCCAACGACGATATGTGCATCCATGAGGAACGACTTGACGGCCACCTTGCGACCTCGGGAGACGGTGTGCAGATATGCGCCGTCAAACGCCGCCTCGAGCGGTTCCGGACCAAGCCGGGCCAGCAAGCGATGTTGTTCCGGCGGACGGGTCGTCCACAGGACGCTACCGAACCGCCGCGGGTCCCGAAATCGAAGACAGGTCCGGTCCGCCAGGATCAGCTCGAAGTGATCGTACGGGCCAGGCGAATCCGCGGCGTTCGCGATGCGCATGCTGCCCGACATGCCAAGGTGCATGATGAGCGTGCCCGAATCAACGTGCATGAGCAAGTACTTCGCCCGCCGCGCCAACGACTCGATTCGCCGGCCCGGCAATTGCCGCACGAGGCAGCGGGGAATTGGCCAGCGCAATTTGCGGCTCCGCACGACCACGGAATCAATGCGTTTTCCTTCCAGCCACGGCTGGATCCCACGCAACGTTGTTTCGACTTCCGGGAGTTCCGGCATGCTCTGTTCTCGGTCTGGGCAGAGGTGGTTTGGTGAATCAAATCGGTCACGGTTCGCAAGATACTCAACCGCGGATGAACGCGGATAAACGCTGATATAGACGGGAATGAGCGTTTTTCAGACTTCGTAACTGACGTGACAATGATCGCTTCTTCGACTTCGCGAAAAACACGGTTAGTGGCGTTATCAGCGTTCACTTGCGTACTCAAACTGCCAACGATAACAAACCACGAATCACACGAAAGGGTACAAATAACCGGAAAACGACCAGAGACCGCCAGCAAGTTGCCGCACAACATGCAACACCGAAACACTGAAACACTGAAACACCGTCTTTCCCGGTCGTGAACAATTACGATGCATCAAACCTCACGGCGTGACGCTGCGAAGTGCCTCGGGGAGGAAGCGAATCAGGTCGCGTGCGATCATGCCATATTGGGTCAGCTGGCGCGCCGCGAAATCGCCGGCCGAACCGTGTAGATAGACGCCCAAACGCGCGGCCTCCCAGGGGGCCAGTCCTTGTCCAAGCAGGGCGGCGATCACACCGGTCAGCACATCGCCCGAGCCCCCGGTCGCCATGCCGGGGTTTCCCGTGGCATTCCGAACGGCCCGGCGTCCATCGGTCACCAACGTGCGGTTTCCCTTGAGCACGATCACAACCTGGTGCTCGGCAGCAACGCCAACGGCCCGATCGGCGAGACGGTCACGCGGCAGATCGGGCTCCCCGATCAAACGGCGGAATTCGCCCGGGTGCGGCGTCAGTACGCGTGGTCCACCCGGGCGAGTGACACCGTCGTTATGCGCGGCCAAGCCATTCAATGCGTCGGCGTCCACCACCATGGGCTGCGCGACCGACTCGTACAACCAGCGGACCAACGTGGTCAACGACGCACTTCGGCCCAGGCCGGGTCCGCAGGCGAGCACGGTGGCGCGCATCGTCAGCCGTTCCAACACGGGCCGCGCCGCGGCGTCCATCCGGCCGTTGGCATCCGCCGGCAAAGGCACGGTCATATAGGCGGGTTCGAAACCGGCCACCGTTTCGAGACACGGGTCTGGGACGGCCAGCGTCACCAGACCGGCCCCGGCACGCAGCGTTGCCATCCCGGCCAGCGCGATCGCGCCCGCCATGCCACGCGAGCCACCGATCAGCAGCACGCGGCCGTAATCTCCTTTATGGCTCTGGGCCGGCCGCGGCGGCAGCCGGGGCACGTCTTCGGCTGCAGTCACGATCTTACCTCGCTTCGACTTCGGTGTCTGCCATGCGCGATCAGGCCGGCAATATAGGCGCCTTTGAAACCCGCGTCGATGTTCACCACCGTGACATTGGCCGCGCAGCTGTTCAACATCCCCAACAACGCGGCGACACCCCCGAAACTGGCGCCATAACCGACACTGGTTGGAACGGCCACGACCGGGCAGTCGACGTATCCGCCCACGACACTTGGCAACGCGCCCTCCTGGCCGGCAACGACAACGACCGCCGCCGCATCGCGTAGTTTTTCCAAGTGCATCGGCAGGCGATGCGGGCCGGCGACCCCCACATCGTGAATCACCGTGACTTCGACCCCCATCCACTCCAGCGTCTCGCGTGCCTCCTCGGCAACCGGCAAATCACTGGTCCCGGCCGTGATCAATACCACTCGACCGATCGTGGTGCACGGTGCGGAATCGGCCACGGCGCGAAAGGTCCGCCCGATCGGATTGTATCGGCCCGCCGGGAATACGCCACTCAGCTGATCCCCCTTCGTCTGATCCACACGCGTCACCAGGACCGTCTGCCGCTCGGCCAGCAGTTGCCGCACGATCTTGACCAGCGTGCTGGCCGGTTTGCCCTCGCCATACACGACCTCGGGAAACCCGCAACGCCGGCCGCGATCCAAGTCGAGTGTCACATCTCCCAAATCGGCGACCGTGGGCGGCGCCGCCGCGTGCATGAACTGGTCCAGCGACAGTTGGCCGGCTATCAGTTGCCGGGCAAGGTTTTCAAGTTGGACATGCTGATTATTCATGCTCGCCATCATAGCGAGTGACGTGAAACAACTCCAGCCACGCCCCTTGTACCGAACCGATTACGCGTCCAGAATAGTGGTTTCGCCGGTCGGCGGACGGGACGCTGCGAACTCGGTCGTTTTCGTACGCCACACCGTGGGCTGCCGCGCCACCCGCCGGCACGGAGGTCGCGGGGCCGATTCCCCAAGTACCATGATGGCATATCGAACCAAGGAACAACGCGATGTCGAGCTGTGTGTTGGCTTATTCAGGTGGACTTGATACGTCCGTGATTTTGGGCTGGCTGATGGACCGCGGGTTAGACGTGCACGCGCTCTACGTCGATCTCGGCCAGCCCTGTGAAGACCGCGAGGCGATCCTGAAGAAAGCCCGCGACATCGGTGCCGTGTCCGCGGAAATCGTCGATGCGCGCGCGGAGCTCTGTCGCGATTTCGCGTTCCCCGTGCTGGCATGGCAGGCCAAATACGAATTGGTCTATTTGCTGGGGACCGCCATCGCCCGCCCACTCATTACCAAGAAATGCCTGCAGAAGGCCCGCGCCGTCGGCGCCACCGCCATCGCTCACGGGGCGACCGGCAAAGGCAACGACCAGTGCCGGTTCCAGCTGGCCGCCGACGCCCTGGCGCCCGCGATGCAGGTCATCGCCCCGTGGCGCATGGAGGAGTTTCGCACATCGTTCCCGGGCCGTACCGAAATGATCACCTTCTGCGAACAAAAAAACATCCCCGTCAAGGCCTCCGTCGCCAAACCCTATAGCTCCGACGAAAACTGCCTGCATATCAGCTATGAGGCGGGCAAGCTCGAGGAACTGACGGTCAATGGCGTCGAACTCGTGGAATTCGGCATGACCGTGTCTCCCCAGGCCGCACCAGACGCGGTCGAACAGGTCACCATCGGCTTTTCAGCCGGGACCCCGGTCAGTGTCAACGGCAAGCAACTCGATGCGTTTGAGATCGTGGATCAGCTGAACAAGATCGGTGGACGCAACGGCATCGGCCGGATCGACATGGTCGAGAACCGCTTCGTCGGCATGAAGAGTCGTGGTGTATACGAGTCACCCGGCATGACCTTGTTGTACCACGCCCTGATGTACGTCGAACAACTGACCATGGACCGCGACCTGATGCACCTGCGCGATCAGCTGGCGCCCGAGGTGGCCGAGTTGGTCTACTATGGTTTTTGGTACTCGGCTAAATTCGACGCCCTCTGTGCATTCATCCGTGACGCCCAGAAGCACACCACGGGCGAAGTGCGTTTGAACCTCTACAAGGGCAACGTGCTGGTCGACAGCCGCCAGAGTCCCAACAGCCTGTACGACGAAGGCATCGCGACCATGGAAGGGGGCGGCTCGTATAACCAGACCGACGCCGAAGGGTTTTTGCGCATTGAAGGCCTGCCAAGCCGAGTGCAAGGCCGCGTCACGCCGCGAGAATATTAGAAAATAAGAAAATAAGAAATTAAGAAATTAAAAATAAGAAATAAAAAATAAGAAATAAGGTAGCCGTTGATGACATCTGGTATCAAGTAACACTGATCTTCACTGATCAACACTGATGATACCACCCTGGAAAGTCTGTAACACGCAACATCAAGCCGGCAGGTCGTAGAAAAGTCGAAGGCATTTCAAGATGAGATTTCCCGATATTAGCGAGAATTAGTGTCGATTAGTGTTCTTTTTCTTCTGGTCCGTGAACAGTTACGAAATGAGAAATAATAAAGCGAGCGAGCGCGGTGACTGGTTCGCGAAGGGCGTGCGCGGTTGTTAAGTGTGAGAGAGGGATGGTGCAGGGCGACACGGGCAAGAAAATGGTGGGCAAGAATATGAGACTAAGAGCTTGTCACTGACCTGCCCGTATGACCACTATCGGTTTCATTGACAGACGTGCACATTCATCGTGCTTGATACGAACTCTACGAACTCCTGGAACAGACTCCCAAATTTCTTATTTCTTAGAACCTGTAACACAACGCCTTCGGCAGAGCGTTTATCCGCTGCATCGATGGACGTGAACGTCCATCGTACACATTTGCAACCACGTCTCGTAACAGCCCTTTATTTCTTATTCCTAATTTCTTATTCCTAATTTCTTATTTTTTATTTCTAATTTCTTATTTCTTATTTCTTATTTTGAATTTCACGCTTCGGTTCTGAGTCACACTCCGTCACTCCCCAACGGTGCCGCATGTACGTGCTGGAGAATCCGGTTCTACAACGTGAGCTGCTGGTCAACTTGCGTACCGGACGTGCGTTCATACTGATGCTGGTCTATCAGACCCTGCTGGGGATGGTGGTCTACTTTGCATGGCCGCAGCAGACGCATCTCGACCTGTCGAAACAGCCGCAAGACGCGCGAAAACTGGCCGATATGTTCTTTCTCGGCCAATACATCCTCGCCTCGCTCATGGCGCCGAGTTTCGCGGCGGGTGCGATCACCGGCGAGAAGGAGCGAAAAACGTACGAATTGCTGCTGGCCAGCCCGTTGCGTCCGAGCGCCATCGTCCTGGGCAAAATGATCGCATCGCTCACGCACCTGGTCGTCTTGATCTTTTCGTCGCTGCCGATCGTCATGCTTTGCCTGACCCTGGGCGGGGTTTCTCCGTATGAGGCGATGGCGGCCTATTTGGGGCTGATCGTCTCCGTGATCACGTTCGCCGCGGTGGCGGTTGCGTGCAGTAGCTATTTCAAGCGAACGGCCGCGTCACTGTCCGTTTCTTACTTGATCATTCTGCCGATGGCGCTGGCCGGCATCGTCTTCTGGACGCTGATGGCCGATTTCGGGCAATATCGGCTGATCCTCATGGTCACGCTCGTTCCGGGACTGGCCGTGACGCTCTGCACGGTCCTGTTCATCCGAACTTCGGCCCGGTTGCTCCATCCGCCGGATGTCGGCAGTGAGGGCAAGGAGGTTGTCGACTTGGACGAGGAGGCCAAGGAGGTCGTGGGCCTGTTTATCCAGCGCGATCATTTTCCCGACCGACTCTTCGCGCCCGCCAAGCGCACGACGCTGCTCCCGGACCGCACGAACCCGGTGTATGACAAGGAGATCCGCAGCGAGATTTTTGGACACGGCACGTTGATGCTGCGCGTCGTGATCCAGGTCAGTATCGCACTGGCCATTTTGCTGATGGCGTTTTGGCTGTTCATTTGGCCCCAGTACGTGGCGTGGTACATTGCCTACGTACTGCTTTTCAATTTGATGGTGGGGCCTGTGTTCTCCGCGGGGAGCATCACCAGCGAGCGGGAACGCCAAACGTTGGAACTGCTACTATCGACCACGATTCGTCCATGGCAGATTCTGTGGGGCAAGTTGCTGGCGGGCCTGCGCGTGTCGAGTGTATTGACGCTATTCGTCCTGTGGCCGTTGGTGCTCGCGTGTGCCGTCCCATTCTACTGGGCCAATTTCGGCGCCGTGATCGCCTATGTGCTGATCGTCCTCGTGACCTGCCTCAATACGGCCATGGTGGGGCTGTTCTGCTCCACGATCTGTCGTAAGACCTCGACCAGTCTGATGACCACCTACGCCCTGCTGCTCATTCTGTTTTGCGGGCCCGTGGCAGTCCAGTTCTTTGCCGAGACTTTCCACCCAGACAAGTCAACGAAGCTCGTGAGCGCGATGGCAATTACCAGCCCGTTCGCCGCCGCACTGGACGTGCCATTGATCCTCGACGGCATTGTGGATGCCATGCCCGATAGACCAAATCAGAACAGGGGCGGTCTGATCGCGGTGGGCTACGGCGCGTTTTCCATCCTGTTGGACGCGGCCTTGCTGCTGGTCATGACCAGCCTGGTACGCCAGCGCTGGCGTGTTGTCGGTCAGCGACGCTGATGCGCCGTGATCGGTCCAAGACTGCGCAACGCGGAATCGATCACGCGATCCAGGAGCGTCCGCGGATCCTCGGTCACTTCAACGACATCTCCCGGATAGAGGGAGTAATCCGTCGCACTGTTGACCGCCCGGCTGCCCGGATCGACGGTGACCGGCATCCGCAGTTTCTCGCCGCTCGGCAGAGTTCGCACCACGACGACATCCAGCCGGTTGAACTCGTTCAGCGCGCCCGAACCTTTCAGTGCGTCCTGGACCACCATGTTGCCGCGCAGCGGCGCTTTCAGGTACCGCGACCCCTTGGCGTCCTTGAGCTGAACCACGACCTCACCACGCACGTTCGAATCCGCTTTCACCGCCTGGCTGAGATCGGCCGTGTGGTTGGCCGGCAGCGTCGCACATCCGGTTAACAAGCCACACCCCACAAAGAGCATCAGCATGCGGCATACGAGATGACGGGAATCACGGGGCCAAATCACCATCCTGGAAGCCCTTTCCATTGTGTCGACAAACCGCACAATCGGCAAAGTTAACCTAAACTACCTGATCGCTACCAACGGCGTTATCGACATAATGAACCGCCTACTTGAGCTAAAGCGTGTTTTTTTCGCGTCGGGCGGTCTGGGCGGAGAGCGGTACCCGACTCAGAAAGCAAGTAACTTCGGACGGCCCGGAAAGCTGAAAACCGCAGATCAACGCAACGCAAATTGCAAAGAAGCAGGAAGAACGACCAGGAAGGACGGTGTTGCATGTTGTGCAGCAACGGGTGCGATCCCATTTCGTGTCACGTCGCATCGACCAGATGAGGCGGTATTTCTCGGTTTTTCGCCGAAGGCGGTGCAATGAAATCGTCTGCCTTCAACTTCAGTAGGAGACGTTCCAAGCACTCATTGTGAATTGCAAATAATTAATTATTTGGACAGCGCCACTTTGTCTGTCACGCATGGCGCAAGTCACTCCAATCGAGGGA
>CAZSOG010000099.1:0-9755 GCA_964607555.1 uncultured Pirellulaceae bacterium
TATATTCACAGAATTCCCAGAATGGAATGCGGCGCAATTGAATCCACGGACGGGCCGTGACCGTATTTCGACAGCCCACGTCATTCTGCAAGGCAGGGCAAAAAAAGAAAGAACAGATCTTACCCCGGATCCTCGCGGTGCTTGAAATCGACGCGGGTTTACATCATTATCATTTCTTGGACCTCCGTGCGGGACTCCCTATTCTGACCAGGATACCAAGTGAACGGGTCGGCCGGGAGGCACTGCGTGCAGTCGTGGCCGCTGTTCGCGGTAACCAGGCGCGACGCGTCCAACACGATTGCATCGAGCGAACTCGACGAACATGGGAAGGACGAGCTGATGAAGAAAAGTGGGGACAGCGCGATGTGGAAGCCCATTTGCCGGTACATGTTCATCGTCGGAGTGAGTTTCATCCAGGTGGCTGGTACAGTCGCGGCGCAGCGGCCCCCGGCTCCGGGAAACCGACAACCGCGATCGTCGTACGAGGGCCGCGACCCAAACGCTTCCTGGCGGCGACACGCAAGGCAGCGCATCGAGCGCATTCGCAAAGCGGATCTCACCATCAAAGTGGTCGACTCGTCGGGAAAACCGGTCGTCGGAGCGACAGTCGACGTGCACATGCAGCGCCACGCGTTCGGATTTGGTTCGGCGGTTACCGCGCGATGGCTCAACGCCAAAGGCCCGGATGCCGAGCGGTATCGGCGAATCGTCGCGGATAACTACAACAAGGTTGTGTTCGAGAACGATCTCAAATGGCAGCCATGGGAGCTATCCAAGCGAAACAGACACCGATTGTATCGTCAGCAGTGGCTGGATTCCGCGTTTCAGTGGCTGGCAGCTCGCGACATTGAGGTCCGCGGTCACTATGTTACATGGGCACCGCTGGACCGTGAACAGGCGCGGTTCATCGGCCGGCCGGACGCGTTGCGGCGCCAGCTGTGGGCGCACATGGAAGAAAAACTGCCGGCCGTCGGAAAACGCGTTGGCGAATGGGATGCAATTAACCACATTATCGGCTGGGGCGAGACCTTCGCGTCGGTGTGCGGCAGCGACCAGATCTACGCGGACATCATCAAGAAGACACGACAGCTCGCGCCGCGCGCGGAGCTGTGGGTAAACGAGGGCCAAGTGCTTTCGGGTATCCGAGCGGATGACTACAAGACGGTCCTCCAATACCTGATTGCCCATGACGCGGCCCCGGACGGCATCGGCTTCATGGGGCACTTCACCCGGCGGTCGCTGCGGTCACCGGAAGCGCTGTTTGCGACATTCAACCAATTTGCGCGGTTGATTCCCAATCTGCAATTGACCGAAATGGACGTCGACGTTGGACGCGATCAAGACTTACAGGCCGACTATCTTCGCGATGTCATGACCATTGCCTTCAGCCATCCGGCCTTCCAAGCGATCGTCATGTGGGGATTCTGGGAGGGCCAACACTGGAAGCCCAACGCGGCGTTGTACCGGCGCGACTGGTCGATTAAACCGGCTGGGCGCGTCTGGTTACAGCTTGTGCGGCGCGACTGGTGGACGGACGCGACCGGAAGCACTGATGCGCGCGGCAGCTACCGCGTGCGCGGGTTCCTCGGCACATACGTCGTGGAAGTTGGTCATGGCACGCGGAAGCAAGAACAAGAACTAGTGTTGTCCAAGGAAGGTAAAGAACTTGTGATCGCACTCGACTAATGCGGCTGGCCCGCAAGACACAAGGAAGTACGCCCCGGGTCCACTACTGAAAGGCAGCGTTTCAGAGCCCTGGCGTTCGCGCCGGTGATTGGCGCATCTGCAGCCGCCCATGCTGAGTTGTTCGCCGTCATCGCGGATGCTACGATGGCGTCGTCGGTGAGTCTTGCTGAAATCAATTCACCATGTGGGCCATGTAACCATGAACAAGTTTCGTTTGACGCAGCCCAGTAAATCGACGCCACTGGTTTTCGCGATTGCCGTGTTGGCCTGTCCCGCCGTCGCCGCGCTGGGGGCCGGCGCCCCGGTGCCGCGGTTCACGGTCTACGAACAGGCACTCCACCACACGGGCGAGTACGCCAATCCGTATGTGGAACTGTCCGCCACGGCCGAGCTGACGCCGCCGGCCGGGCGACCGGCGCGGTCGATCGGGCTGTTTTGGGATGGCGGCAACGTCTGGAAATTCCGTTTCGCGCCGGACTTGGCCGGCACGTGGCAGTGGACGATTCACAGTAGTGATTCAGGTCTTGACGGAGAATCTGGTCATTTTGTCGTCGGCGCATCCGACGCGCGCGGGTCGATTCAGCCGTTGCGGAACCACCCGCACCATTTTCAGACCCAGGGCGGTGTGCCGTTCTGGTTTCTGGGGGACACCGCTTGGGCACTCTATACGGACAACGTGGCCGAAGGCCTGTCGCGCAAAACGGCGCTCGAATACGTCGATGTTCGCGCCGGGCAGGGGTTCAATGTGTTGCACTCGATGCTGATGAGCGAGGCGGGGTGGGACAACCAGGGCGGACCGCCATTTAACGACATCGGTGCCGAGCGGATCAATCCGAGGTATTGGCAGGAAGTGGATGTGCGACTCACTCACGTAAACCGCAAGGGGATGGTCGCCGGGCTGGTCCTGGCGTGGGGCAACAAGGGACGCGGGGAAAAATACGCGTGGAATCGGTTCCCGTCGGACGACGCGCGCAAACGCTACGCGCGTTACATCGCGGCCCGCTACAGTGCGTTCAACGTCTATTTCATTGTCGCCGGCGAGTGGCATGCGGAGGTTCGAACCACGCCGAAGGCGACCGAAGATTCGGTTCGGCAAAAGTTCATCGCGATCGGGGACACGCTGCACGCGAGCGACCCGCACCACCGCATGATCGCGATCCACCCGATGACCGCGCAAGGAAGCGTGCGCGAGTTCGTTGGCACGGGCTGGATGGCGTTTGGTGACTATCAACAGAATTACCGTGATTTGCACCGGCGCGTCTTGCGGTCGCGCAAAGGAAATCTGCCGGTCGTGAACTCGGAGTATGGTTACTATCTGCGCGACCAGGATGGTGACGGGCTGCCGGACAAGTCGAATAGCATGGACGCCCAGTCCATGCGTCACGCGTCGTGGGACATCGCCATGGCGGGCGGCTACCTGGTGACCGGTTTCGGCACCACCTACTTCGGCGGGAATCGGGATCCGGGCCCATTCGACGTGCATGCGAAGAAGAACGTGGTTTGGGAGACGCAGATCGGTGCCCTGCGCAAACTATTCACTTCGCTGCCATGGTGGTTACTGAAGCCGTCGGACGATCTGATTACTGCCGATGTCCCACGCGGTAAGGACGGGACGCGGCGTGTGCACAAAGGCACGCGGCGTGGCCGCGCCCTCATCGAGCCACCCGCGACCACCTACTGGATGCTGGCGGACCGTGGCAACATTTATGTCGCCTACGTGCGTGGCACTCGAGGCCCCTTCCACCTGCGGCTTGATACAGGCCGCGGCTTGAATTGGGAGGCCGAACAATTCGACCCGCGCACGGGCAGACGCGAGTATCTTGGTCGACAAGTGATCAAGTCGACCTATGAATATCAACCGCCAGATGACCGAGACTGGGTGCTTGTGCTGCGCCGGAGATAGGCAAGAAAATAGTGTTCCTTGATAGCCGATGTCGTGAACGGCGACCAGGTTTGTTGCCTCGAACTTCCAACACGGAGTCACGATATTAGCGCTGATTAGCGTTTATTAGTGTTCCAGACTCCGTGATTTCACGAACGGTTCACTCGCCGGTCAGCTCCAGGACGCACGCGCCGCGGGGCGGCAGGCCGAGGTTGTCCAGCGTCCCCTCTCGGCCGAGCACGCCGATGCGTGTGCGTGCCGATTCATTGATCCGGTACACCGTGCACGGTACCGGCAGTTGATATGACTTGGTATCGACGCGGAGTGACAGTCGTAGCGGCTCGTCGGCGATGCTGGTCAGCGCGATCCCAACATCGCCATCGGCGGCGCGCCAGGCACCGGCCAGGACGAGTGCGTGGCGCTTCTTGTACGACGTCAACCGGTTGCTGCGGCCGGCATAGATGGACAACCGCGAGAAGTCGGACACACGTTGGGGGACATCGAACGCTGGTGGCCGCAGGAATTCGCCGTGCAACAAGTACTTGAGTGTTCGGGCGCGAACGCGTGCCAGCCGCATCACGTATTGCATCTCGTCGGGGCGTTCGTCAAGCAACCGCGGCACGAAGTTGGCCAACGTCGGCTGCTGGCCCCAGACAAATGCGCGCGCCTGTTCGAGATAGAATTGGTACGAGTACTTGCGATCGAGCAGTGCGAGCGGTTTCTTCGGCGCGAATTGTTTCGGCCACAGCGCGTCGTACGGCGGCATGACCAACGAGCCGTAGCTGCCAAACGTGATGGCGTCAGGATGGTAGACGGCCTGAAAAAACGGGATCACTTCCCATGGATCGTTCAACTGGGAATATCGTTCCCGGCTGACTTGGAGGGCGAGCATCAAATCGAGATACTCGAGCCATGGTTCCCCGCACCCTTCGCCGGCCAGCGCGATGGGACGCTCCGTCCCGCACCGACTTCGGATATCTTGGGTCAGCGCGTGAAAGCCGGCCATCCAGGACCGACCGCCACCCGGCGGATGGCCGTGACTCGGGTCGTAACAGGGGAGCTGCAGGCAGGCCTGATCCATATACAGGCCGTCAACCCCCAGATCATTCATCGCCCGCTCGGCCAGGCCGGCGTATTTATTCCGCCAGAAATCGGTTGCCAGACACATGGAAGCCAACGCTTTCCCGGTGAAGATGTTGTAGACTTCGGGTCGAACCTTGCCATCCGGCCATTTCACGGCGTACCGCTCGGCGTTTTCCTCTCGCCAACTGCGCGTGCTCATGCCCCAGGCACGCTGGTTCATGTAGACCAGCATGTGCAGATTGCCATGGTGGGCCGCCTGAACGGCCTGCCGAAACGGCACCGTGCCTTCCCGTGGTGGAAAGTACTCGGGGAATCCAATGTCGTAGGCGCAGCCGTGCCACCAGTGCCAAAGCACACTGACCGGCAGGCCGAGTTGTTCTTGCAATGCGGCAGCCGGTCGCAAGACGCCGTCGGAACGCCCGCGATTCCAGACCCAGAGGCCCGTCTTTCGCACCCACGCGGGCACATGGCCGTCGCGCAACCGGCTGTGCGTCGCCCAATGCTGCCCGGTCGCCCAGACGCGATAACGCTGGGCCGCCGAGATCCAATCGCCTTGGATGGTCCCGAGCAGCACGCGATAGGGAAGCTCGTATCGTCGCGTGCCGACCGCCTGGGCCTCCGGCTGTTGTTCGACCTGAAATTGCACGTCGCCGGTCGCGTAGCCGGTAACCGCGAAGACCTTGTGCAGGGCCGCCGCATCGTCGCTGGCGGCATAGAACCCGGACCCTCCGTCGCTGTAGAATGTCAGGCATTGTAGTGACAACGTGCCCGGATAGGGCCAGGCAAGCCGGCGTCCGCGTCCAGCACCTCCACTCAGTAGACGCCGCGGGTTCTTGAGTTGCTGGCCCATCCAGATGGGTACCGCGAGATGCTCATGCGGCTGGCGGCGCAGGCCAAATACGCGTGGAAAAATTATGCTGCGCAACGCACGCTCGGGTGGTTTAATGACCGCGATCCGCCACGTACTCATCGGCTTATTCTCCGTGAGTGCGATCGTAACTTCGACCTGGAATGTGGCGGCCACGGGCGGCGCGAAGCCACTCCACGTGAAGCACGCCGAAGTTCCGTCGGCAGCGTCGGCACGCACCTCCAACTTCGTGGCCAAATCTGGACGCAGCGTTGCGGATCGGTTGCCCGTCTTGATCGTCAGTTCCCATAATGGTCCGAGCGTTTTCGCGTCGCCCACCACATTGACACCCGCGTCTGTGTCCGTCAGCTCGATAAGCGATCCAGCGTGCTGGTCGATCACCACACGTAAACAGCCATTGTCGAGGACCGTGACATCGCCCCGCCCTGCCCTCCCCTGTCCCGCGGCACCGGCCACGCCTGGCTGGACGACCAGCACGAGGAGCGCGAGACTCGTGAACGCCCGGACACGTCTTGTCAATCCGATTCGTTGCATGGTATGTTCTCCTGACGCGGCAGGCCCGCAATCCACAATGGAGTGCGCCCGCGCTGCGTGGCGCGGGAATTCGCTCATGCTCGGGAGTATCTGGTTGTCGGAGTTTCTGGTTGGGAGATTATCCAATGCGTAGCGCTTTCTTTTCAGCGATCATTATAACAACATCTTTCTTCGGGACGTGTGGTAGCGTGCGTGCGGCGGATGTTGGCCAGGGCAAGAGTTTCCATGGGCCAACGGGCCTGCAGCTTTACAGTTTGCGTAATGTGTTCAAGAAACAAGGTGTGACGCCGACGCTGGATCAAGTGCGCAAGTGGGGTTTCAAGTACGTTGAAGTGGCCGATACGTATGGGCTGACACCGGCCCAGTTCAAAGTCGAACTGGACAAACGGGGACTTGTTCCCATCGGTCGGCATTTTCCGTACGGTCAGCTGCGCGATGATATCGACGGCGTGATCCGTGACGCCAAGGCGCTCGGCCTGCCGTATGTCGGCTGTGCATGGATTGGCCACCAAGGCGCTTTCGACGAGGAGGAATGCCGCGCGGCCGCGGCTGTATTCAATCGAGCCGGTAAGGCACTGGCCGAGCATGGAATCAAATTCTACTACCACAACCACGGCTACGAATTCGAGCCGTACCAGAACGGGACACTGTTCGATCTGTTGGTTGCCGAGACGGATCCACGTTATGTCTATTTCCAGATGGATGTTCTTTGGACCGTTTTTCCGGGCCAGGACCCGGCCAAATTATTGGCGAAGTACCCGAACCGCTGGCTGCTGATGCATTTGAAGGATCTGAAGAAAGGAGTGCCGACCGGCAGCCTCTCCGGGCACACCGATCTGACCAACGACGTGGCGTTGGGGACCGGCCAAGTTGATTGGCCGGCGCTGTTTCGCGTTGCCCAGAAGATTGGAATCAAGTACTACTTTATCGAAGACGAGTCACCCATTCCGGTGCATCAGATCCCGCGCAGCCTGCGGTTCCTGGAACAACTCGATTACTAAAGCGGATATGTCCTGGATTCAGAAAACGATCGCACTCGACGGGCGTCCGCGTGGCGTGCACCCGATCACGCGCGAGATCCTGGCGGGTCTGCCGGAGTTGGCCGAATTCTCCGTCGGCATCCTGCAGGTCTTCATCCAGCACACGTCCGCGTCGCTCACGATCAATGAGAACGCCGACCCCGACGTGCCCCTGGATTTAGATACCGCGTTGGCCGCGATCGCGCCGGAGGGTTTTCCGTACCGGCACACGTGCGAAGGTCCTGACGACATGCCGGCCCATGTGAAATCCTCGCTGTTGGGCTGCTCCCTGACCGTTCCGATCCAGAACGGCCGACTCGCGTTGGGGACGTGGCAGGGGATCTATTTGTGCGAGCACCGCGACCACGCCGCGCGCCGCCGTCTGGTGCTGACCGTCTGGGGCGAGTAAGGCCCTTCGGTCGACGAAGTCGCTCCGATCCCTCTCACGACCGCTGCTGGATGCCGATCGACGTTACTTTTCCCCACGCTCCAGATCCAACTGGAAACGCCGCGCGGCCGGATCGCCGGTCTTCTTGAGATGTGCCATCAACTGGTGCTGCAGGCGCTCCAGATCGCGGGCCGCATTCGGATCGTTGATCCGGTTCACGATCTCCGCGGTATCGTGTTTCAAATCATAGAGCTCATCGATACCGACCGGATTCCAACAGTATTTCCAGTCCGGCGTGCGCACGGCGTGGATGCCGTACCACTTGCCGTTGTACCACTCGTAGCGATAGAAGGCCACGTCGGCGACATCGTGCCATGCGTTCGGCGCCCGTCGAGCCAAGGGAATCAAGGAACGGCTGAATCGCCGGCGGTTGTCCGGTTCCAGCTGCAACCAGTCCACGACGGTCTGATTGATATCGATGATCGATACCTGGCGGTCGACCGTTCCGGGACGCGTGCCGGGCACGTGCACGACCAGTGGAATGCGCATCAGTTCGTCATAACAGTACGGACCTTTGTCGTACAACGCATGCTCGCCCAGCATGCTACCCTGATCACCAACAAGGATGACCATCGTGTCCTTGGCAAGCTGGAGCTCGGTCAGGGTTTCGAGCACCTGGCCCAACGCCTTGTCAGCCAGTGTGACAAAGCCCCAGTAGTGCGCGTTCATTCTTCGCCAATCGAGTTTGGTCAAGTGGCCGACGTCGTGCCAGAACCAGAGCGGATCGTTCTGGTAACGCGGTTTGTCCGCGCCACGCTGCAAGAAGTTGGCCGGTAGCGGCACGCTCATTGGGCTGTACATCCCGTCATAGGGGGCCGGAACTCGGTAGGGTGGATGAGGTGCGTGGTAGTTCACGAACAGAGCGAACGGCCGATCGTCCTGTCGTGCCTCCCGTAGGAACGCGATGGCATCCTGCGTCACGTGGTGCTCGCCCGTGTTTTCGTACGTACCCGGCCGGGTACCGTAGTACTCGGGCTTCTCGGCGAATACACGACCCGGTTCGTAGTAACGACGAATCGTGTCATAGCCCTTCGGTTTGCGGTAGTTGCGGCCCGCGCTGCGTTCAAAACCACGTTTCGTGTAGCGGTCGGCGCCGCGGTGAATCGGGCCGTCCGGGCCCAGGTGCCACTTGCCAAAGAAACCAACGAAATACTCCGCCTTCTGGCTCCATTCGATCAGGGTCGTTTCGTCGTTGGACAGTCCCGTAATGCGAGAATGCCACACGTAGCAGTTGTCATCGAGTCCGGTCTGGTGGCCGTACCGGCCCGTGAAGAGTGTGGCCCGTGAAGGGGAACAGAGTCCGACCGTTGTCATCGCATTGCGGAAGTTCGTGGACCGTGCCGCCAACTGATCCATATTTGGTGTCTTGGCCGGTCCCCCGTTGAAACCGGGCGTGTCCTGACGCAGATCGTCGAACGTGACAAGCACGACGTTGTGCCGCGTGGCAGCCTGCGATCTCACCCGGTCGTTTGCTTGATCCGCCGCGTTGGCCACATGGCCCATGGCGAACCAGCCGACGGCGCCGAGGAGCAGCAAGAGTGGTAGTGAAAAGATGTAATGCTGTTCCGGCCTGACATTTGCTCCCCACGTTTGCGCGTCGCGGCCTTGTTGCTTGCTCATTTGCATGATTCTACCTCTGTATCGAAACACGTTTCTGAGTCAAGAGACAACTCATGTTCGCCCGTATGGCATCTGGTTCGTTGAACAATCCGCCCGCCACGTCCCATCCGTGTGTTTCCATCCGTGTGCGCTTTGCGATCTGGCACGTCGCCGGAGCATCCGCCAGTTGCTTACGCGCACGGATCGAGTCACGCGGATAATCGCCAAACCGTGCCGATAAGCGTCGTTTACCTTTTTTCACGCGTCGTCGCGTAATAAATCTCCAACGACCTATAAGTATGGGTGGCCCGCAACCCGCAAGGGAGTACGCCCTCGTCCCGCAACGCTCCCGTTGTTCGCTTGGAAACATGCGCACACGGTGCGCGCATGTGGCAGTCTAAGAAACTAACGAGGTTTCACCTCCAACCAACTGACGCACGGCCTGGCTCTTGTCCCATCCGGTCCGCCTATGGCGGACTTATCCCGGTGGAGCAATGATTCTGCACTACCCCGTCCTCAACTCACCCACGTTCCCGTCACCGCCGGGTTTACCCCGGTGGAGCAATGATTTTGCACTACCTCGTCCTCAACTCACCCACGTTCCCGTCACCGCCGGGTTTACCCCGGTGGAACGGT
>CAZSOG010000100.1:0-9741 GCA_964607555.1 uncultured Pirellulaceae bacterium
ACAGTTTTCGCTCGACTGATGTCAGTATCGTACTGGACCTGATGATTCATGACATTGACTTGATATTGTCACTTGTTCAAAGCCCGGTGGCACGCGTCGAGGCCATGGGAATGGCGCTGCTCGGCCCACGCGAGGACCTTGCCCACGCCCATCTGCTGTTCGAAAATGGCTGCGCCGCCAATCTCAACGCATCACGCGTCAGCCAGCAGCCACGACGTACCATGCACATTTACGGCCCCAACGCCTTCGCCGCTATTGATTTCGCGACCGGCAGCGCCAGCGTGACCCGCCCGTCGGCCGCCGTGCGGAATCATCAAACTGATCTGACTATGTGCCCACCGGATCGGCGCGCGGATGCGACGCGAATGATCCAGGAGAGCCTGTTGCCGGAACGTGAAATCGCGGCGGAACCGGTCAACGCGATCTTGGCGGAGCAGAGCGAGTTCGTCGCCGCGATTCGATCCGGCCGTCAAGTGCGTGTCGATGGCAGTCAGGCACGGGATGCATTGGCGGTTGCCGACCAGATTCTATATTCTATCGAAACGCACCGCTGGAACGGTACCAACCACGGTCCGGTCGGACCACGTGCCGTATTTGCGGATTCGGACGTCCGCCCGCGGCGCGCCGCGTGATGCATCCACCCCGCACTTGCGCCGGCGAAGTACGGTAGTCCCTCGACATCGGGCCTGACGGCCACGGTCAGCAACGATACCAGTAAGAATGTCTTCGACTTTACGTTGAAGGACTGAGCACGTGTCCAAGACGCGGCTTGAAACTTGTACGATGGACGTCGGCGTCCGTCGCGGAAGTGGATAGACGCTTGGCCGAAATGTCTGGTGACAGCCTCGAAAGACGGATGGGAGCCACCGGCTTTGCGCGCGTGAAGGCACAACGGAAAAGAAAGGCGACGGAGGCAACAGAATCGTGACGTGTGGCGGGTCCAATTCGCCACGCGTTTCGTTGTGTTGCCTCTTTTTTTTGCGTTAGCCGGCGTCTCGGTAAACGGCCGGGTCGTCGGTACCGTCGCCGTTCCAATCACCCACGACGGGCCGCGCATTCCGGTCGCCAAGCTGAAACTCGGTGTCGCCCGCATCGGGTTTGTGATCCCCGTTCGTATCGATCTGCCAGTTGCCGCGCCGGTAGATCCCAATCTCGTCCGTGCCATCACCGTTAAAGTCACCGACCACCGGCGTGTCACCTTCGGCCCCATAATGGATGACCAGGTCGTGTTCGGTGAACCGGCCATCGGCATCGAGATCAAGGTACCAGGTGCCACTGCGAAAGACCCCGATATTGGTGATCCCATCACCGTTCCAATCGCCCGTGATTGGAATGTCATCGGAGACGCCAAATCGAAACACATGATCGATCACGTCCAGTCGCGGGGCCCCATTTGCCGTGTGTTTGAGTACGCGATGGCCGTCCGTCGCTTCCGGCGCTTCGGGCGGCAGGTTCTTCGGCTTGGTGACCGCCGTGTTATCGGGATCGGGCAGGCCCGATTCGGCCTTCAGGGCGCGCTGATCGCCATGCCATTCGGGTCCGAAGATCCCGATATCGTCCTTGCCGTCCCCATCCCAATCGCCAACGACCGGAAGGTCCTCCACGCTGCCCAGGCGGGCCCACAGATCTTCCTTGTCCCAGCGCCCGTTCCCGTTAAGGTCAATGAACCATTGGCCCTCGAAATAGAGTGCCGTTTCGGAGATCCCATCACCGTTGAAGTCACCGCTCAGCGGTATCGCGTCGGGCATGCCGAAGCGGGGCCCCGCAGTCGGCGTGCCGATTGCCTGCCCTTGGTTTTCGGCGAACCGCCATTCACCTTTGTCCAAGGACGTGGAGACCCATTGGACCGAGTTGAGAAAAGACACGGGCCGGAGTTGTTCGGCCGACACGTAACGAATCGGCGCCTTGCCACGCGGCGTTCCGCCATCGATCACACTCAGATGCCAAGTGAGCCGCAGACCATCCGCGGTGCCATACTCGGGAAAGGCCAGGATGTCGGCCGTTTGGCCCATCGGATTCGCCGGCCAGGCAATGGGCGGCGCGATGGTGGAGACCGGCGGCGTGAGCACTGGCGGCGGCGGGGACGGTGGCAACGGCGGCACCACCGGCCGATCGATTTTTACTTCGCTGAAGTTGTTGTTGGCCGACGTCTGACCGGGCGCGACGGGAATGCGAATGATCCCGTCGTTATGGGGATCGATTCCAAATGGCAAGTAGATCGTGATATCCAGTGGTTCCGACGGGTTGAACGCGAGCCCGCTGGTCGTGCCCGGCGTATCGATCCCGTCGACATAGTCCTTGGGGTGAATTTCGAATACCGCGTAGTTGCCGCGTGGGAGCCCCTCGAACTGATAGAAACCGCCGGCATCGGTGACGGTATGGATCGGCCCGTCGGGGTAGTAGCCGGCGAGTGCCTGACGGCCATCAATCGGCTGGCCCGTGATGCCGTTACGCAGTTCCAATTGCACGCCCGGAATCGGCTGATCGTCGGGGGTGCGCCTGCCGTCGCGCACGGCTGCCAGGTCGATCGGAGCTTGTCCATCAGAGCTCACGATAGACGGTCCGTCCTGAAATACGTACCCGGAGATCGCGCTAGGCGGCAGTTCGCGGAAATTGTAGTCGGTCAGGTCTTGTCCGGCACCGATGGAGATCGCCGAAATGACGTCGGCGATCGAATCATCGCCACCACTGGAGCCGACCTGCTGGCCGCCATGAAAAAAACCTGCCGGTTGCAGTTCATGAACCGCGTATTGCCCGGGATGGAGTTCGGCAAAAGCGTACCGGCCGGCGGTGTCGGTCAGGGCGGTGGCGACGAGCGTGTCTTGTGCATCCAACAGTTGGACCACGACCCCGGCGAGCAGCTGTTCGTCCGGCTGGTGGGATTCGTCTTGATTCGGATCAACATAGACGATCCCGGTGATGCTACCGGGGGGCAGTTCGCAGAAGTCGTAATCGGTCAACGACTCACTCGAACCAACCGGGATAAGAGTGATCAGATCGGGACTCAAGTCGTTGCCGCCGTGGGAACCGGCGTGCTGCGAACCCTGGAAGTAACCATCCGGCTGGATTTCGTGGACGGTATATGTGCCCGGCACGAGCCCGTGGAACTCGTAAACGCCGCGGGTATCGGTAAGCGTTGTCGCGATAACGGCCCCACTGGCGTCCATGAGCTCGATCCGCACATCCGCGAGCGGTTTTTCCAACGGATCGAATACGCAGTCATGGTCCAGGTCGGCATGCACGCGGCCGGTAATGCTACCGGGTTGGAGTTCGCCGAAATCGTATCGCACGCCCGTGGCACCCCAGCCTAGTACAATAGCGCGGAATTCGTCGTTCGTGTCAGTTCGGCCGCGTGTCTCGCCGTCGACCAGGCCGACGTCATCCTTGCCATCGAGCCAGGCGTCGGGTTGTGTTTCGACCAACCGGTAGCTGCCGGCGTGGAGCCCGGAAAACTCATAGTAGCCGGCGGCGTCGGTTTGGTCCGTGCCGACCCGGTTTCCCTCGTCGTCGAACAGTTCGATCATGACATCGGCGATTGGTGTTTCCCCAGTCTGACGTTCGCCGTCGTTATTCCGGTCATGAAACACATGACCGGACAGCAAAGATGGCGGATGCTCGCAAAAATCGTAGTCCACGCCACGGTCGGTGGGATGCAGTTCGATCGCCCCGATCGTATTGTCGTCGATTACGTCGCCGCGCGTCTGTGGGCCAACTCGCCCCGCCGACGCGCCCGCGTCGATCAGGCCAACGGGCGTCTGCTCGGTTACTGTGTAGATTCCAGGTACCAGTCCGGGAAACGAATAATGACCGGCGGTGTTCGTATGTGTTTGTGCGACAATATTGCCCGCGCCGTCCCATAAGGTGATGGCCACGTCAGCCAGCGGTTGGGTGGCGCCGCCGGGCGTCAAAAAGCAATTCCCGTCGCGATCGGACAAGTGCACGTTGCCGTCGAGGGATGCCGGAGCGATTTCGCCAAAATTGTATTCAACACCATGTGTCCCGCCGCGCAGAAGGATCTGCTCGATGGCGTCGCCCGAATTGACGCCGTGCCCGCGCACAACACCGTCGACCGTGCCGGCCGTATCCAGTCCATCCAAGAACCCGTTCGGTTGGTCAACTTCCACGAGACGATAGCTGCCCGGCATCAGATCATTGACTTCGTAGAAACCGCGCGCGTCGGTCGTCAGTGTTACGATCGACTGTGGCTCGACGGTGTCGACCGGGAGCACCTGGACGGTCACGCCGCCGATCCCCGGTTCGCTCGGATCCCGCTGCCCGTCGTTACTGTGGTCGGCGTAAACATAGCCGCTGATCGACGTTGGGTCGGCCAGTTGCTGGGTGTGCATAAAGGCGCCGGTGGAACGATCCCGCAGGCCGCCCGCGTCGTCCGCCGGCAGCGGCAAGCCGCTCCGTTGCAACGCGTCGTCATAGCGGTTCCAGAACATTGTGGCGGCCGTGGCATCCGCGTAGTCGGGCGCGACAAACTCGGCGGTCACATGCGACCCTTGAAACTCGACACCCGAAGTGATGGGATCAAACCCCTCGTTGATCTGGTCGAGATCCGTTTGCGTCGGATCAAAGTACACGACTTCGTCGACGTCAATGGTGAAGACCAGGCGATCGCCGGCCTGGAAACGGTAAAAATCGATGGCCAAGAGCGATTGGCCATCTTGCACGTGCGCGGTCACACGCGCGGTCGGGTCCTGGGTGTCAAGCAACTCGACCTGAAAAGGCATTGCGTGGTCGGCGCCGAATCCGCTCGCGTCCGTGTCAAAAAACACATCCCCGACGCCGAACCCGGGCGCGTTCTGATCACCACTGATCACGAGACGCGTCAATTGCGTGTCCGCGGCGCCGCCGGCGAACGCCACTTCGAATCGGTCGCCATGCAGATCCGAACCAAGGTCTTCCTCGATATAGACGGTCCCCAGTTCCAGTGGGCTGGCCGACAGCATGCGGCGCGGCTCCATGATCTCAAAAGCACAGTGTCGCTGCACGTTCACTTCGTGACGCGCGGCGCGTTGTCGTGACCGTCGCGAGCGCCGGCCCGCGTGTGATAGTATTCCGGAAAACCAACCCACGATACGCCTCCCTGCATGCCCGATTTACTTCACGACCCAGTACCACGCACAGCGCGCGAACCTACGACCGAAGTACTTGTCACCACGGCGCTTGGTACTTGTCTTCACGTCCTCGTGGTCGGTCATTCCGGCAACCGCGGCCGGCTTGCCGACCGCACCGTCGAATCGACGTCGGCGGGAAGCGGCCAGAACCGCAGCACCGTGTCATAACCGCCCGAGACCAGAATTCCATCCCGGTAGGCGAGCGCCGCCACCGACCCGGTGTGGCCGGCCAACGTCCCAATCTGCTGGCGCGTCGCGCGGTCCCACAGCCGTATAACGTTATCGCTACACCCGGCGGCAATCGTTGTTCCGCCGCATAATGCAAGTGACAATATCTTGGCATTTATCGGCAAACTGAACGCGGCATCCCCGGCACGCCAGTTCCAGACCCGTATCTGCCGGTCCTCGCCCGCGGAAACAAGCTGCGCGCCACCACCGGTGAACGCCATGGCGCGAATGCGGCGCCGGTGCGCCGCCGCGTGTGCGATCATGCGGCCCGTGGCCGCGTCCCAGACACGTGTTACGCCGTCTCGACCACCGGCCGCCCAATAGCGATCGTCCGCGGAAATGACCAGCGCGCGGATGTCCCGGCACGGACACTCTATCTCGCGCAGCATCGTACCGGTCCCCAACGCGTAGATTCGGATCGGGTCCTTGAATCCCGCCGTCACCATCCACCGGCCATCGTGACTGATCGCCAATGCCTCGACCGCCTGACCGTGCGCGGCAAGCTTCGCGCGCTCGGTACCCGTCGCCGCGTCCCAGGCAAGGACCTGGCCGTCATTGCCCGCGGAGATGAGCGTGGCACCGGCCGGCGAGAACTCCACGGCGCGAATCCAGTCGGCATGGCCTGTCAGGCGATGAACCAGCTGCCCATCACGCATGTTCCACAACCGAATAACGTGGTCGTCACCCGCGGCGGCCACCAAGGATCCGTTGGGCTGCAAAGCAATCGCGGTGATGACCGCCGCGTGGTGCCGTATGCCGTCAGCCGGGACTTGAATCTCACGCGCCGCCGTCCGGACCGTTACTTCCTGAGCCGCCACTGGCCGCCCCCTCGACAACCATGGGAAGGTGATCCATGCGGTCGTCAACAGCACGATGCCACCGGTACGAATAGCGTTTGGTAACACGTCCGTCCGTCCTTTAATATGCAACGGGTGCGCAAAAATAGAACTGATACACCGCTCTGGTTATCGGCCAACCCAAGCCTCGATCCACACTGAAACCGTACCGGATATTCAAGTTGAACGAATTACACGAAATAGGGAATTTTACGGCGCTGTGATGGGGTGAATGGGAAATCCAGGAAAGTGGCCTTAATGCGTTGCATTGGTACGGCGGACGTGTTAGGCTGGGGGGCACGGTCAGGGCCGTAAAGGAGGGTCCTGTGCACAAACTAAATTCACGCAGCGCAGGTTACACAATAATGGGTTATCTCAAGACTCGCGAAACCGACGACATTTTGATCGCCTACCTGGCCGAAGCCAAGATTTTGGACGAGGCCAAAATCCAGAGAATTGGTGAGGAATTAGTGGCCGCCGCGGAGCAAGCCTCGAACGGAAAAAAACTCGTCCTGAGTTTTCGGGGGGTCGGTTACATGTCCTCGGCGATGATCGGCAAGCTGGTGCTCTTGAACAAACGATGCAAGAAGGACGGCATCGAATTGAAACTCTGTGACATCTCGTCCAATGTCGAAGAGGTCTTCAAGATCATGAAGCTGAACAAGGTCTTCGACATCTACAAGACGGAAGAAAAGGCAGTCAAGGCATTCAGCAAGAAGGGCTGGTTCGGCTAGAACGCCATTCGGGACCGGAAAGTGGGCGATCGTCACGCACAACGTATCATGGTCGCCGGTGTTCCGACTGCTTGCAGGGTCGTCACGCGCCGGGTCCGGTACGCCGAGAGTGGATGAAAGTGCCGTGCATGTGCCAGGAGAATCACCGCACTGTTCATAGTGCCGAGTCATGGCAGCAACTGATCAACGACTCCCTGCCGGGAATCACGTGGTCGACCGATCGCGATTTGAGATTGACCTCGTGCGCGGGCGAAGGCGTCGCGCATGGCGGTTTGCATGAGCATGACATTCTGGGCGCCAAGCTGGCCGATGTGCTCAAGATCGAAGCGTCTGACGATCCGGTCCTGACGGCCCACCACCAGGCATTGGCGGGACGTGAGTGCATGGTGACGCTGGAGCTAGGCGATCGCAAGTATCGCGGCGTAGTCGCGCCAATCCGCGCCGAAGGCCGAATCGTCGGTGCCGCCCTGAATGTGCTGGAGCAACCGATCGTTGATTCACGCTGCCAGTCGATTGCCGATGCCTCCTTGGAAGTGATCCTGTTTCTGCGTCCGGACGGCACGATCGTGGATGTCAACCGCACGGCGGGACGAATCGAACCGCGTCAAGTGGTCGACAAATCGGTGTTTGAATTCGCGCCGCCGGACCAGCGCGACGCACTGCGGAAGACGATGACGTCGGTTGTTGAATCGGGCGAACCGACAACCATCGATCTGCGTTTCCCGAATTCTGTTGGCCAGGTCAAGTGGCAGGCGTTGCGAATCGGTCCCTGGCGCGTGCGTGATCGGGTCATCGGTTTGGTCGTCCTGGCGGCGGACGTGACGCAGCGTCGCTTGGTCGTCCAGAAGCTTCTGGACGAGGAGAAGCTACTGCGTCAGATGCTCGACTTACAAGAGCGTGAGCGCCGGCTCGTGGCTTATGAAATCCATGATGGGTTCATTCAGGACGTGATTGCCGTGCGCATGATGCTCGAAGCAATGCGTGACCAGCTTGATGAAACACGAGTCGATTTGCGCGCCCGGCTCAGTAGCGCCGTTGGGATGTTGGGAAACGCGATCGGCGAGGGGCGGCGATTAATTAGCGAGCTGCGTCCCATGATCATTGATGAAATGGGCTTGGTCGAAGCGGTTCAGTTTCTTGTCGAAGAGGAACAATCACGAGGCGAAGCCGAGATCCACTTCGCGCCGCGTGTCGGCTTTGAACGACTGCCCCCTTTGCTTCAGGCGACCGTGTTTCGCATCGTGCGGGAGGCGGTCACCAATGCGCGCCGTCACGGCCATGCGCAACAAATCGAAATTCGCTTGACCGATGTGGCCGACCATCTGGTGATTGAGGTACAGGATGACGGCCGCGGATTTGATCCCGACGCGGTCCCGCACTCTCGCTATGGCTTGGAGGGAATACGGGAACGTGCCAAGCTGTTTGGCGGTGGGGCGACGATCGAAAGCAAACCAGGGAAAGGCACTCGTATCACGGTCAAGTTACCGACGGCTCTTCCCGATTCGGCCTATACGATCCAGACCGACAACTGGTGCTGGACAGTGTAGGCCTGGGCTGGCAAATTTCACGGCACCACAACATATTGTGCTATTCGGGCGTGCTAGCTACCACATATCGGTGTCGTAGCTTCACTCATGACTATATATTGTCATTCATGTGTTCGGAAAAACGTACTGTTTGTGCTATCACTCCAGTGCTGTCACTACATGTTGTGCCTATCGGTGTTTGCCAGCTCACCCCGAGGCCCCCGCGTTTACGCGGTGGGAGTGTCACCTCCAACCTAGCCGCGCCCGGATGCCTCGAAACCGATTTCGCAGTCCAGGTCCGGGGACTCGCGTCCGAACGGGCACAATTACATGACGCACCACGCAATGATCAATTAGACGGCAGCGCAATCCAGTGCAGGGGTCCAAGGTTCCGAATTGACGTTCTTCTATGCGACCGCCGGCCGGGAAAAAAGGGGGATGTTAGGCGGAAGGTGAGACTCCCACCGCGCGAGCGCGGGGGCATCCGGGACGACGGGCGATGTTGGCGCACGGCCAAGCGCGAGTTTCCTAGTTGGACAGCGCCACTTTTTTTCGCTACTGGTTTGTCAATGCTTGGCTTGTCGGTATCCGGCCCCTGCCCAGCTGGTCTTGTCTGGGTGGAGCCAGTGATTTTGCACTGACCGGCGGCGTAACTCCCTCGATTGGAGTGACTTGCGCCATGCGTGACAGACAAACTGGCGGTGTCCAACTAGTTAATCTTGCTAGTGTTGTAAGTGCCGATTTTTCAGTGAGTCACGGCACGCGATTCCTTCCCCTAATGCGGGAGGCCCGCAACCCACAAGGGAGCGCGCCGTCCTTCGGTCGCGCTCCCGCCCGTCGCTTCGAATCATGCGCGCACGGTGCGCGCATGTGGCAGCCTAAGAATCTAATCTCGTTCGGCCATTGCCTTCGTGGCATGGCGGGTCACACATCTCGACTTGAGGAATTGGAAACGATCATTTAGCACGTGAATGCCTGAAGAAGAGTAAGAGTAAGAGTAAGAGTAAGAGCGGCGCCAAAGCACACGCTGGGTTCACGTTCCACGCCATGTCCTTACGCCGAAGGCGTTACCCAAGGAGCATGGCAATCCGCCACGCCACACATCGACTCGACGCACAACAAAACACGCTGCAGCTTTGATGCATATCGGGTTGCATCCGGAACCGTTTGAACCACGAAGAGCACGAAGGGATCAGCTGCCAATGGGTGGCCGTGCGCAGTTCGTAAGAGGCTTAACCGCAGATGAACGCGGATATCTATATGGGAAAGCGTTGTTTTCTTGCTCTGTGTCGGA
>CAZSOG010000101.1:0-9740 GCA_964607555.1 uncultured Pirellulaceae bacterium
TGCTCACGTATTGACAATATGCTGCGCAGCCGACCGGTCCTTTTCCTTGCATCTGCCTCGACTTACGGCCCCTCGCGACGAACTTCATGAATAATGCGGGCTAGGACCTTCAGAAGTGTGTTCCGGCACCCGCCGGCCGCCGGCGCGGTTATCGCAATTGGCGTGGAAAACCGGTATCATGAGCGATGGGAAATAACCGTAAGCTCAGTAGCTCATACTTGGGAGGAACATCCGTGGCGTGCACAAAGAGAATGAATCGACGTGGGTTCTTGCGGAATGCGACGGCCGCGTCGGCCGGCATTTACTTTGCCGGACACTCGGTGCTGGCTGGATCGGCGAACGCGCAACTTCAGTTGGCCAGTATTGGCGTCGGCGGCATGGGGGCGGCTGATCAGGGTCAATTGTCGGGGCATAAGAAGGTGAAAGTCGTGGCCCTCTGTGATGTCGATTCAAAGCGACTTGATGTTTCCGCCAAGCATCACCCGGACGCGGTTCAGTTTGCTGACTGGCGCGAGATGTTGTCGAAGATGGGCGATAAGATTGACGCGGTGCATGTTTCGACGCCCGATCATACGCACGCGCCGGCCACGATGTCCGCCATCCGGCTTGGCAAACATGTGTACTGCCAGAAGCCGCTTTGCCACGATGTCTACGAGGCGCGCCAAGTCCGGTTGGCGGCCGCCAAACAGGGTGTCGTGACGCAGATGGGGATCCAGATCCACTCGGCCACCGAGTACCGTACGGCGGTCGCCTTGATCCGCAACGGGGCGATTGGGAAAGTCAGGCAGGTCTATAGTTGGAGCAACAAACGCTGGGGCTATGAAGGTCCCGAGCCGACGCCGGCACCGGTGCCCGACTACCTGCAATGGGATTTCTGGATCGGCACGGCGCCGATGCGCCCCTATGCCAAAGGGCAGTACCACCCGGCCATGTGGCGTCGCTGGGTCGATTTTGGCAGTGGCACGATGGGCGATATGGGGATCCACATTCTCGATCCCGTTTTTGACGCGCTCGGAATTCGCACGCCAACCGAAATCATCTCGTCCAGTCCCCCGCCGCCCCGTGATTCGTTCGCGCTGGAGAACTGTGTTGAGTACACATTCCCGGCGACGGAGTTCACGTCCGGACCGCTGCAGCTGACGTGGATGGATGGTGGACGCTTTCCCGATACCGCGGATTGGCCGTTGCCCGAAGGCAAGAAGTTACCCGGACAGGGCTCGATGTTCATTGGCGAAGAGGGCTTCATGTTACTGCCGCACATCGGCAAGCCGCAACTGTTGCCGGGCGATAAGTTCAAGGACTTCAAGGTCGAGCCGGTGGCGGGCGAGAATCACTGGCATCAATGGGTGAACGCATGCCTGGGCGAAGGCGAAGCGTCGGCGAACTTCGATTACGCCGGACCACTGACCGAGTCGCTGTTGCTGGGTGTGATCGCCAACCGGCTCCCGCAAGAGAAGCTCATTTGGGACACCGATGCCGTGCGGATTACGAACTCCGCGAAAGCCAACGCCATGGTGCGCCGCACCTATCGGCAAGGCTGGGAAGTTCCCGGACTCAGTTGAGTAGTCGTTGGCACTTGCATTCCACCGGAGCACGAAACCGATGCAATGGATGACTCGAACGGTTGGTCCGCGCCTGTATGTTGGTTGGCTGTTTGTCGTGTTGACCGCGATGCTGCCGGCGGCACCCCCTCCTTCAGTGTCCTGGTTCCCACAAGCTTCGCCACTGCCACCACCGACCGGCGCGGTGATCCGCGTCGCGACCGTGGACCAGCTGTTCCGAGCGGCCGATAATGTCCAGCCGGGCGGCACGATCCTGTTGGAAGACGGCCGCTACATGATGCCGCGCTTCTTCGAATTGCATACGGACAACGTCACCTTGCGCAGCGCCTCAGGGGCGCGGGATCACGTGGTTCTTGATGGTGCTGACAGCAGGCACGGGGAGCTGGTGGGCGTGACCGCGTGCGCGGGCGTTACCATCGCCGACCTCACGATTCAGAACATCAAGTGGAATGGATTCAAGATCAACTCGGATAAACGTGCCACGCGCGTCACGATACGCAACTGCGTGATTCATAATATCTGGCAGCGTGGGGTCAAGGGAGTCGCGGTCCCGCCCGCACTCCGGGCGACGTTCCGGCCGACCGATTGTCGGATCGAATACTGTCTGTTCTACAACGACCGCCCCAAGGAGTTTACCGACGACCCGGCCGATAAGCCGGATCGGTTCGGCGCTAATTACATCGGCGGTATCGATACGATGTACGCACGTGGCTGGAAGATCCATGACAACGTGTTTGTCGGGATCCACGGCAAAACGCGCGAGGGGCGCGGGGCCGTGTTCGTCTGGAACCACTCGGAAGACTGCGTGATCGAACGTAATTTGATAGTCGACTGCGATACGGGCATCTGCCTCGGCAACCCGTCCCGGGCGCGGGATACTCTTTGGCACTGCCGCAATTGCATCGTGCGCAACAACTTCGTCGTCCGATGTCCGGAAACCGGGATACTGGCAAGTCACACGCGCGACTGCAGGATACTGAACAACACGGTTCATGATCCGACCAGTCAACTGCACCGCCTCATCTGGGTCCAGCCCGATAATGACGGGCTGATTGTCGCCAATAATTTGTTGAGCGGTCCAGAAATATTGGTGGCCCCGTTCAGCGGTAGCACGCTGATGTCGAACGTCGTCGGGAAGGACCTGGCCAACCTGTTCGTGGACCCGAAGCAGGGTGACCTGCATTTGAAGCAGGCGGCCAAGCAGGTTGTTGACGCGGGCCGACCGCGGACCGATGTGCCGACCGATATCGATGGCCAGCGGCGGTCGGCGCGTCCCGATGTTGGCGCGGACGAGTATGTTTCAGGTGGTCGCACGCGCGATGTTGCGAGGGCGTCACCGGCGACGTCCAAGCCGCCCGGAGCGCGTGCCGTCGACACGGATTGGCTCGATCCCATGCGCCGCGTGCACGCGGGGTTCCACGGCCAGGAGGGTTACGTTGCGCAGTTCGGTGATTCCATTACGTATTCGATGGCATTCTGGACACCGATCGGGTGGGATGCGCCGGACAAATATCTGACCGTCGCCGACGGCCTGCCCAAAACGCCCGGTCCCATGCGCTGGCGCGACTGGGTGAAGGGGACCCGCGACAAGGGACCCGAGCACGCGAACTACTCCGGCTGGCGCGTCGGCCAGCTGCTCGGGGCAGTCGACGCAGTGTTGAAACGTGATCGACCCGAAGTCGCGATTATCATGGTCGGGTCCAATGACATCTCGGGGAATCGTGTGCCGGTTACTTATGCGGCGCAATTGGAGAAGGTCATCGCGAAGTGCCTCGATGCGCACTGCATCCCGATCGTGAACACGATTCCACCCCGGCGCGACCATGCGGAGGCGGTCGGCAAGATCAATGGCATCATCCGCGACACGGCCAAGAAGTTCCACGTTCCGCTGGTTGATTATCACGCCGCGATCGTTCAACGGCGGCCGGGTGATTCCTGGGATGGCACGTTGATCTCCGAAGACGGTGTCCATCCGACCGGTGGGAAGAACAACGTGTATGCCCCGGACAACCTGAGCGTGTGTGGGTATGCGTTAAGGAACTGGGTCAATTTCCTGGCGTTGCGGCAAGTCTATTTTGGTGTGCTCAAGTGGGAAGGAAAGCTGGTCCCGGGCCAGGGCGAAGTGGCGCGACCGGCCGCGGCGGGAGCAATGCCGGGGCGCCCGGCCGGCGGTTCGCCCGAGATCGCGGGCAAACAACCTGTGCCGAACGAACCACGCCGCGTGCCGAAGCCGCCCGCGGCGGCGCCGACCGTTCCAGAACCTGGCCCGCCCGGTGGTCCGGAACGCGTGCCGGCGGATCGGAAAGCGGCGCCGGTCTATTCGCCCCGTGTCATATCGCCGTTTGTCGCCGATACCTACAGCATGAAGACGTTTGCCCAGTTTCCGCGGTGGCGTGATCTGAAAGGCGACGCGCGGGCATGGGAGATCTACAAGTATCTGGTCGATAAGCAGACCGGCCTCTTTCACATGAACGTGGTGCGCGAAGGTCCGGAACAGCTCGGCGAGTTCGCCGAGGTGCGCGATCCGGTCAAGATCATCAATGTGTATGGGTATGCGTATTGCGGTATTCTCGGGCCAGTGATGGCGGGCGTGTGCGAGGAAGCGGGCATCGGGCCGGCGCGGACGCTCTCCTTGCCCATGTGGCACCATGCCACTTCCGAAACGTTTTACGGCGATCGTTGGCACTATCTGGATTTGGATGTTCGAGCGGCATTTCGACGCGCGGACGGCACGTTGGCTTCCATGGACGACGCACGTCGCGATGCATCTCTGTGGCACGATCGGGGCCCACTCTTCTTTCCGAATGATCCGCTCCCGGAAACAAGAAAGATCTACCAGGAAACGCACATCGATTATTTTCACCGGTTCAACCAGACCGGCCACACGATGGACTATGTGTTGCGGCCCGGCGAGCGGTTCATTCGCTGGTGGCAGCCGCAGGGTGGCCGTTGGCATCACGTGCCGGCCTATAACGCGAATGCCTGGCTCGTGAAATTGCTCGAATCCGAGCCCCGTGGCCCGAAACCCAACCATCGGGACTTCACCGTTCACAACTACGGGAATGGGCGGTTCACCTACGAACCGGACCTGACGAATCGGTCGAGAGACGCGGAACTGGGAGCCTACGAGCTGGAGAACATGGTCGTGTCCGACGCGGGACTGACGCTGAAGGAGCCCGGGGCCGGGCACGTTGTGTTCGCCGTGCACTCGCCCTACATCATCGTCCCCTGGGTTGGGAAGCTGGACACGACCGCCGACGACCGGGAAGCGTCGGTGGTGGCGCTGAGCGCGACCGATGCACGGCTGTCCGTGTCGCTTGACAACGGATTGACTTGGGGAACCGTTCCCGAGTCGCGCGCCACGGGGAAGGATCCGCGCGCGTACGACCTGACTCCCGAGGCCAGCGGCCGGTATGGATACTTGCTGAAGATCTCGATGCGTGGCCGGCCGGACGAATCGGTCCTGCGCTCGTTGAAGATGACGACGTGGGTCCAGGTCGCGCCGGCCGCGCTCCCGGCGCTCCGCAAGGGCCGCAATCACATGACGCTGTTGGCTGGTGACCACTACGGTCTGCCGACGCGCGTGGTGGAAGTCCGTTCACGCGCCAGTACGCCGCGGGAGACGTTAAAGTACCTGGTGGCGCCGCCGCGCGACTATGATCCGAACCGGCGCACGGCCAAGATTCGCGGATCGGTGGTCGTGAAAGTCCCGGCGCCACCGGGGACGTGGATCGCGTGGTTTTGCGCCACGGGCCAGTTCGCGACCTACCAGGGCGACGCGGCGCAGAAGACCGCCAACGCGATGGCTTACGCGGTCGACCGCCCCGACGTCTTCACGACGATTTACACAGCGCGCGTGCCCCCGTATACGAACCACTGGAACTACAACGCGGCGGCGGAGGTTCCCCTGGATGCCTTGACGAAGACCTTGTACGTGCGTTACACGGGCGCTCCGGCCCTGAACGACTTCGCCATCTACGCGCATTGCGTGCCGGAGAAGCCGCCGGCCGTGTCGCCCGTCCGCGTCAGCCATGTCTGGCGCGCGCTGGGCGAAGAGCGACAAGTAAATGTAACAATGTCAGGAGGAGGTCAGTATGACGTAAATGTGGAAGGCGACCCGGTGAACGTGTCCGTGGAGATTCAGGTGCCGCGCAGCGCGCGCTAGCCCTGATATTCGTCGCCGGCGCCGCAGCGCGCGACGCACCGGGCGATATCCCGTTTCGCCTCGGCCACGATGTCGCGGCGCGCGCCGACAACCTCCCAGCGCGCCAAGCCGCTCTCGCTTTGCGAAACACGCTGACAGATCTGGAGCCAATCGTCCGCCAGCTGCGTATCCTGGTCGATGTCGAACGGCAGCCCGCGGCGCATGAGCGTGGCGTCCAGGGGCATGCCGTTATTCATGTGCGTTCGTGACTGCAGCCCGCGGGCGGCAAAATGTTCACGAACCGCCGCGAGGGCCCCCGCGCGGTGGTCGTCCGTCGGGAACTTGTAGCCCCACTCGCGCTGCCGCACGGTGCGTTGTTGCAGGTGGAACATGTGGTCCAATCGGTCGGGGTGGTCCTGCCACACGCGTGCCACGAGCAATGCGACGTAGAGCGTGTGTTCAGTACAGTAGCGCGCGGAGTCGGGCATGCGAAACGCCTGGTAAAAATGCGCCGCCTCCTCGACGGCGCCAATGGATTTGGGCGAATCGATCAGGCTCTTCTTGATCTGGGAGTGCCCGTTGCGAATTACGTCAACGGTGACTCCGCAGCGTGCCATTTCCATGATGGCGAGTGGGTTACTTTTGAGATCCGCGAACAGACGCGGCGTGTCGGCATCGAAGTGGCGGAGTATTTCCGGAAGGATCGCGGCGTAGACGAAGCTTGACGAAAGATACCGGCCATCGCCGCCGTAGAAGTCGATGCGGTCACCGTCGCCGTCAAAAAAGGAGGCCCATTGGCACTCGCTCGATGCCAATGCCTGCAGACCGGGCTGGATCACGGCCTGTTTGACGGGGTTCGGATCGCCTAAGGGGAAACGCCCGTCGGGGATGAAGTGGAGCGGGTACAGGTCACAACCGGCCCGGTCCAGCGCCAGAATCATCTCGCGTCCCGCGGCGCCGTGCAGAAAGTCCATCAGGGGCCGTGACGGGCCGAGGCTGCCCGGCTCCACGCCGGCCTGGTCCATCGTGAAGCGGACGAAGTCGTTCATCAGTTCCACGGCGCGCGGACGACCGCGGCCGGACCGCGCGGGACGGACATCGGCGGAATAGAGTTGCTTGATCTTGTGCAGACCTCCGGCCGGGCCGATCCCCTCCGCGATCGGGATCACGCCCGGGGCCAATATCTTTTGGCCCGTGTCGCCGGCCGGATTGTGCGAGGCGCCGAACATGATCGCGGCGCAATCGGGATGCTGCATTGCCGCGTAGTAGAAGTAGGGTGTTGAGCAGACGCCGGGCAGATAGACCACATCCAGGCCGGACCGCAGGAACACGTCCGTCGCAAGCGCCAAATAACGTGGGCCCGTGCTGCGCGCGTCGTGCGCGACCAGCACGGCCTTCGTCTCCAACACGTCGCGAAAGAAGACTGCCTCGGCGCGCGCCAAACGTTCGGCCAACGCGTCGGTCATGAAGTCGGCCGGCGTGCGAATATCATACGCACGGAACATCGATAGGTTCAGGGGGTCATTCATCTTGGAATCACGAATCCGTTTCCACCACGACCGTCTTGCCGTGTTCGCCGCCGGCGATGCCGATCGCCAGATACTCAACATCGCCGGTGCCCCGGTTGGCCATCTGGTGCACTTCATGCGGATCGATCGTGACCGTATCGCCTGGCCGAAGAACCGCTTCCGTTGTATCGACGATCAATTGGACTTCGCCGGATATCATGATGAAGACCTCTTGCATATCTTCGTGGTAGTGCGCGGCGAAGCTGTTGCCGGCCGGAAGCGTGGCCCAGTTGATCATCTGAACACGTCCGGGGCGCAGGTCATTTCGAGCCACAAGAACCTGCTTCCAGACACCAGGCGATTGTGGATCTTCATGGCCGGCTGGGAGACGTGGAACTTCCGTGGTTCGGGTGATTTTCATGGGCGAGTCGCTCGCTCAGCTACTTGGCGCGCTCTTCTTGCGCATTACAGGCTGTATTGCGGGATCTTCAGCAGCGCGCCGTTTTGCAACGCGGATTGATGGGCCACGATCCCCGCAACGGTCAGGTTGAGCGCCCAGACGACGTTCACCAGCGGTTGTCGGTTCTCGATGATTGACATCACGAACTCGTTGCCGAGGTGGCCGTGCGAGCCACCATGCCCACCCGGTGCCACGCCCGGTGGCAGTGCCGGTTTGGTCAGATCGGGCAGTTTTTTCCCCAACCCTTGGCCTTGATCCTGATATGCCGTGCCGTTCACCGAACCGCGTTGGCCGCGGACGCGTCCGACCTCGCCACCGTACCCGGGCGTATCCCAGCTGACCGCCATCCGTGCCATGCCACCTTCGCTCGTCCGCAGCAGGGCGACTTCGGTGCCGAACGGGTTCTTGTACCGATTATGCTTGGGCTGAAGATCCTTCCGTAAACTCGGCATGGCCATGCACGATACTTCCGTGAAACTCCCGCCCGTCACGCACACATAGTACGCATTCGAGTGCGTGGGATACCACTGGGGCGGCAAACCGCCGCGCCAGTTCTTATATGATGCGAGCGAATCGACCCCGAAGTGATAGTATTCTCCTTCGCTGTACACGAGTTTGCCGAGCCCGCCGGCGCGGTAGAGCTGCCGCATGGCATAGAGGTCGGGTCGAAACGTCGATGTCTCGAACATCATATAATTCAATCCGGTCCGCTTCACCGTCTCCAACAACTTGTCCGCGGTCTCCAGGTGCTCCCACACGGCCGGCACGGCGGTCGCGACATGCTTGCCGTGATTCATGACATCAATGCAGTGCCGCCAGTGACTAGGCGCGTCAGTGGCGACGAAAATCGCCTCGATCGAATCGTCCTTGACCATCTCCTCGAGCGAAGGGTACGTCTTTTCGCATTTACAGACCTTGGCCAGTTCACGGCAACGGTCCGGGAACAAGTCGCTGACCGCGACCAACTCGACATTCGGATGGTTTTGCAGCGAGAATTGTGCGCCGAACTTACAGACACCGTATCCGACGATCCCCATCCGGATTTTTCGGTCAGAGACCGGTTGCCATTTCTTTGCCGCGTTTGGTTTGGTCCCGGTATCCTCAAATCCCTGGATCTTGGGCGGCTGCGCCTGGGCGATGGAACCGGCCCCGAGCGCCGCGGCACCCAAACCAAGTTCGCGCAAGAACGAACGACGTGATTCTGATTCTGACATGGCGATTTCTCCTGCAACAAGGACAACCTGAGGATGATCGATCAATGGACGTTCAAACCATACGACCATTATGTGACAAAATGGCCGCCGCGACAATGCGCCACCGGGCACCGACCGGTTTCGCGCCGGCACACGAAGACGCGGAGTCGCGCGGGTTCGGTTCGAAGAAGCGACGTACCTTTGCCGCCCACCGGTTTGCAATTTCCAACCGATAGTGGTCAAATTCTGTTTTCCGGGGCATGACATGCCACTTGGCAAGGTAGGGATCCGTCCCAGACCCTCCATTCGAAGCACGTACGATGGATGCGAAGAAGCGGATCAACGCCCTGCCGACTCAATTCCGTGATCGACTCCAGGACCAACGGTCGAACCGAACGGGAGACACACCATGTTGCGACTCATGATAACGGGACTCACTTTGTGGCTGGCCTTGTATGCGTGCCTCGGAAGCGCGGCGCCACGGCGCGCGGTGGATCCGGAATACCAACCTGCGCTCGTCGGCGTTGAACTGACCTCGCGCGCGGTCCAACCGGGCGACTCGTTCGCGGTGACTTTGAAGTTCAAGAACACGGGCAGGAAGGAGGCGTCCCGGGCGTATCGTGTATTCCTGCATTTCGAAGCGCCCAAACGAAGTTGTGAGAACATTGTGATCCACGCGGACCACGAGCCCACCGAACCGACCACGGCGTGGCGTCCCGGTGACATCATCGTTGATGGTCCGCATCTCATCACGGTTCCGCCAAAGACGGTCCAGCAGGATTACTTCATTCACGTTGGCGTCTATGACTTTCAAGGGACCGGCGGCCGATTGCTTGACGAGTATGCGCCGATCAAGTTGCGCGTCACGCAATC
>CAZSOG010000102.1:0-9726 GCA_964607555.1 uncultured Pirellulaceae bacterium
TTTTTTTTTGCGCGCTGCTGTAGTGCACAATCATGCGCTCCACCCACACAAGGTGAGCGGGGGCGAAACTCCCCTCGATTGGAGTGACTTGCGCCATTCGTGACATACAAAGTGGCGCTGTCCAACTAGGGTCTTACGAAAAAATATGCGCGATTTCCGCGCCGATGGCGCATGGAGTAATGGAGGACGGGTGGCGAAACGTACGCCCAAACTCGGCTGGCCAAACGAGCAGCTACGATAGCTGTGCTTGCCACAGCGTGGCCATGAGCCGGTGAAAGCATCCACCGTCTGACGGCGGTGGCCACATCGCCACTACGATAATCCGGGGAGACATGACAATGGACGAGCAAGAGATCTTCGCGCAGGCACTCGAGCGAACCGAGCCCGCCGCGCGGGCTGCTTTTTTGGACCGGGCCTGCGGCTGTGACACGCCAATGCGGCGGCGCGTCGAGCGGCTTTTGGAACTCCACCAACAGGCCGGCAGCTTCCTGGAGCATCCGCCGGTAGAACGATTATTCGCCGAACGCGTGGAGGCGGCCGACGATCGGGAGCGCGAACCGCCGACGGAGCAGCCGACCCTGCCGTCGGGGCCGGACGCGGCGGCAGCCGATGGTGGGCCGGCTCCAGGTACGCGCGTACGCTATGTGGGGGACTACGAACTGCTGGAAGAGATCGGCCGGGGCGGCATGGGCGTGGTCTACAAGGCCCGGCAAGTGAGTTTGAACCGGATTGTGGCCCTGAAGATGATCGTCGCCGGGCAATTGGCCTCCCAGGCGGAGATCGAGCGGTTTCACACGGAGGCGCAGGCGGCGGCCCAGCTTCAACACCCCAACATCGTGCCGGTGCACGAGGTGGGCCAATATGAGGGCCAGCAGTATTTCTCGATGGACTATGTGGAAGGGCCGAGCCTGGCCGAGTTGCTGCGCGCCGGCCCGTGGCCGGCGCGGGAAGCCGCCCAGTTGGTGAAGACGCTGGCGGACGCAGTCGAGCACGCTCACCAGCACGGCATTCTGCACCGGGACTTGAAGCCGAGCAATGTGTTGTTGAAACGTGGGACAGGCATCCTGCCTGTCAATGAAACGTCACGCGGCATGCCGGTCGATGTGCCTAGGAGTTCGACAGGCTGGAAGCCTATCCCACGGGAGCCCGCCATCACCGACTTCGGCCTGGCCAAGCGGATCGAGGCGGCAGTGGACCAGCCCGTGGCGGGCGAGGCGGGTTCGCGGCCCGAATTGACGGCCACGGGACAGGTGCTGGGCACGCCGGGTTACATGGCGCCGGAGCAGGCGGCCGGCGCGAAACGTGGCAAGCTGGGCCCGCCGACCGATGTCTACTCGCTGGGCACGATCCTCTATGAACTGTTGACCGGCCGTCCGCCGTTCCAAGCCGCCACGCCAGTGGACACGATCCTCCAGTCCCTGGACCAGGAGCCTGTCCCGCCGCATCAACTCAACCGCACCATCCCGCGCGATCTCGAGACCATTTGCTTGAAGTGCCTGGAGAAAGAGCCGTATCGGCGGTACCGGACGGCCGCGCAGCTCAGCAACGACCTGGCTCGGTTTTTGTCTGGCCAGCCCATTACCGCACGGCGTGCCACGCGGCTGGAACGGATCGTCAAATGGACGCTGCGACGGCCGGCCTTGGCCGCTCTGGTGGCCGTGTCGGTGGCTGCGGTATTGGTCCTGACGATCGGCGGTATAGGGTTCACCTGGCGGCTGGGCCAGCAGCGCGACTATGCGCAGCAACAGCTGTGGCGTTCTCGATACGAACAAGCGCGGGCCGAGCGTCTGGCCGGCAACCGCCGTCGCGCGATGGAGCTGCTGGGTGCGGCCGCGCACACTCGGCAAACACCGGAGCTGCGCCGTGAAGCGGTCCAAGCCATTGTATCCGCCGGCCTTGAACTACGACACGAGTTGGTTATCGGTCACGCTTGCTCGGTCCAGTTCAGCCCCGATGGTTCACTGCTGGCTGTCCATGGGAAGTACGGCTATGGCCCGGCCTGGTCCACGGGCGATCCGCCGGAGCAAAGTGTTTCCCTGCTCGGCTTTTGGGAACTCCCGTCCGGCCGGCGCGTGCGGCAAGTTCCGCTGGCACTTCCTGCCACTAACTTGGAACTTGGTATGACGTCGTTCAGTCCAGTTTCGATTTCTCAGTACGCCCCGTTTGCACTCAGCCCCGTTGCCGGCGCGTTTGCCGTCGGGCGGCGTGCAACGGACACGATCGAGTTTTGGGAGTTGCGCCGCGGCAAGCCACTAGTCACGATCAAAGGCGATCCACGCGGTCCCGTCGTTTTCAACCGCGACGGCACACTGGCCGCGATGATCCGTCAGACCGGGCCCGTCACGACGCAAATCGTGCAGGTGGAACGTGGTACACTAATCGGCCCGGCGATCGCTGGTCAGCCGATCGCGTTTGTCGCCGACGATCAATTATTGGTTCTCAACTCGCGGAACCGGAAATTGCAGCGTGTCAATTATCGATCGGGGGAAGTGGCGTTCTCGACGCCCGATGACTTCTGGCCGTTGGCGGTGAGCGCCAACGGACAGACGGCGGTCTTAGCCAAGAGTTCCCGCAGCGGCACCCCGGTTGAAATCTGGGACATGATGGCCGAGCACCCATTGATCACCCTCGCCGAGGTGGGCGGTGCGACTCACTACCGTGAAGCGTATGAACTGCAATTCAGCCCTGACGGCAGCCGGTTGGCGTTTCAGCAAGTTTCTAGTCCGAACACAATCAGAATCTGGGACCGTTCGGCCAACGCGGTCATTCGCACCGTTCCGGGAACCGTGTATGCCGGTATGGGCCGCCGGCTATGGGTCAATTGGAACCAGTACCAGACCGCGGTGTTCAGCCCGCACGGCCGGCTGCTGGTCGCATATGCCGGCGCCGGCACGAATCGCCTGCAAGTCTGGGACGTAGACAACCATACGCGTTGCGGTTTATTGCCCGGCAATCATTCGCCTCGATGGAGCCCAGACGGCCGCTGGTTGGCGACCATCGCGGGCGGGCAGGTCACCCGGCCCGACGGAACCACGGACGGCGAAGATCGTAAGTTTGTGCATGTTTGGGAAGTCAGCTATCCGCCGCCGCAGTCAGCAGTAGCAGCGGCAGTCGACTGGCTCTGCTTTGGCCCGAGCGGCCGCGGACTGGCGGTGAACGATCGGCCCTTCGACCTGATCGGACCGTGGTTGCGTCCGGCGCTGCGCTCGGCAAAGCAACAGGGCTTGGCGGAGATGATCGTTTTCGATAAGGAAGGACGTCGCGTGGCCATCGGCTTTCCGACCAATGCCCTGTCCCCGAAGCCCGGCGAGGTTTTCGTGCGGATCGTGGAACAGAAGGATCTTGTCTTGACCCAGCCGCGGACGCCGAACCTGTCGGAGATCCCCAACCAACAACTTCCGGCCGCCGCCGAGTTTCTCGGGTGGACATCGCAACGTAACGAGGTGGCGGTCGACGCGTCGGCCGATGTGCTGGCCATGTTTTGCCAACCATGGTGGCAGCGACTCGGCCAGCAGGGAGCCGCCTCCGGCATGTATGGTTGTCTGGCGGTGTGGCGTCTTGCCGAAGGCCAAACAAAGCCCGCGTGGCAGCGGTTTCCGGTGCAAGAACCGGTGGCTCTGAGCATTGCTCCCGGCGGCCGAATTCTTGCCGTCGCGGGCAATTCAGGGCTGCAGCTGTGGGACGTAACGACCGGTCAACAAATCCATCACGTGCGCGCGGCCAAGACGTGGACCAGCCCCGATAAGCTTGAACATGGCTGGAACCGTAGGTCAAAAGTGAACGGTCGTTACCACTACGTCAAGTACTTCGGCGTCAAGGCGATCGCTTTCGGGCCCGATGGTCGCCTGGTCTACGCGGCCACCGAAGGGGGGCGCGTTTACGTATACGACGTTGCCAACGGTCGCCAGCGTGCCTGCTGGCAGGTCCGCCCGCACGACCTGATGTCGTTGGCGGTCAGCCCGGATGGAACAATCGTCGCCTGTGGCAGCGCGCAGGGAGCGGTCATGCTGTTGGACGCGCACACGGGGAACGAACATGCATATTGGGAGGTACACGTGAACAGAGTAACGGCCGTCGCTTTCTCCCCTGACGGCCACTGGCTGGCCTCAGGCAGTAGCGCGGGTGCGGTCAAGCTCTGGGACGTAGCCCGGATTCGCAAGCAACTCAGCGCATTGGGCATCCCATGGTAGCAACCCACCTGATGGCCATGCCGCTTCGTGTTCATGAGGTAGGACGACGCGTAGTAAGGGCTGGGCCGGGTGAGGCCCCAGTCGTGACCGCTGAACAGGCCGTTGCGCGACCGCGGTGAGATGGTCGCTGGGTCGCGCATGCGCGCACTGAGCCAAAACCCGTCGTCCGGTGACTGCATGCGGAACGCGACCGGGGAGAGCCCCTCGATCTCCTCCCGAGTCGGTGGCACGAGCAAGCCTTTGCCGAGTAAGTGCATGAACGTGTCCAGTGCCAGCAGACCAGCTCGGCGGAAACGGATGTTACCGATACGCGTACCGGACTGCTCATCGCCGCGCCGCGCGCAAAACAGGTACATGAGTTTCCCCACCTTGAACTCCGTCGCGCCGGCAGCCGCGTACGCCACGTAGTGCCGCAAGGCCGCGTGTGCCTCGCCTAAATTGTACTCGTAGGCCTTGCAGGTGCGCAGTTGGTCGTCGATCAGGTTCAGCCCCCAATGCTGTACGCTCCCCATGCGCCACAGGCCAACGCGTGCCACGAAGTTGAGCTGTGGGCAGCGGCTGTTCGATTCCTCGACCATCGGCGCGATGATCGAGCGGTACTTCGGCGCGAGGATGCGATCCGCGTACTTCTTCACCGCTGGCAATGCGACCCACCAGAGCTGCTTCTCCATCAGGTAGAAGCGTTTCTTCTTCTCCAGGCACACGTCCATGACAGGGAGCATGAAACGGTCGATAAACGAATCCAGCTGCGCCGCGAGTTGCGGACTACCGTCTCTGAAATGGGTGACAAAATGCGAGTTCTCGTCCATCATGATGCCATGGCAGGTCGTCGGTGCGGCATCGAGCCAACGGCGCACCATCCCGATACTCATGAACGGATCGATGCCATGGGCCACGGCCAGCACGTGCGGCACGCCGTCCCGCTCCAACCGGGCGGCGATCTGGAGTAGCTCGGTGGCCGGCAGCTCCAGACCCTGGCCGCGGTGCCCTGGTTCTCGGTATTGCAGGAACGGGCAAAAACGCAGGTTTTTGTACGGATAGGCCGTGCGGAAATCATTGACTTGAGACGCCAGCCAGGTGCGCGAGGAAGATGCTTAACATGGCCGTCTCCTGTCGTGTGATTCTTCCCAGTTTGAGTTATCATTTATGAATGATCGCGTATGATCGTCAGGGCTGTCAAGGATGCGGCGTCCGATGGGCGTGATCCCGTGTCGTCCGTTGCGGCACGTTGATCGTCCGAGATGGCAAGCGCACGCCGAGTTCTTCGTTGGTTGATGCATCCGATCGAACAAGAATGGCTCGAAGAGATATTGTTTTGGACACGAAACCCAGTTGGTACACGGCGCCCTGAAATACGTTCCGCAGAAGTGTTTGGGAAGGAGTATGGCCCGCGCCGGAAAAAATGTCCCATTGCCATCACGGAAAACGCCTTCAAGCAAGGTATTGCGCGGTCTGTCGGTGTGACATTTTATATGAACCGGCCCATACACCAATGAGAAGAACTCTCGTTTGTCACCGGCTCTGTCTCGGTTCCATCGTGCGCATCGCGCTGCTGGTATGCGCCATCGGATGGGCTTCGACGGCGCTGGCCGTCACCGGCGTGTATCGCAAGGCGACGGGCACCGCCGCTCCGGCTTTACCCAAATCGATCTTGTTGAACGTCATCACGGCGCCGCAGGTCGAAACGCCGGTGGGATTCCCGGTCACGACGGGTGTTCCGTTTGCGGACGGCCAGCTTGCCACGCGCGACCTCGAGCGTCTACGGATCATTGACGACCGCGGGCAGACCGTGCCGGCGCAATTTTCCGCGCGCGGCGTGTATCCTCACTCCGGCAACGTCCGCTGGTTAGGCATCGATTTTCAGATCGCACCGGCGGTGGAACACTACCGTTTGGAATTCGCGGGCGGCCCGCCGGCGCCTCATCGGTCGGCGATCCACGTGGATTCCAGCGGCCCGAAGTTGGTGGTCTCGACCGGCGATCTGACGGCGGAGATTCCAAAGCGCGGCGGCATGCTGGGGCGCGTGTGGCTCGGCGGCAAGCTGATGATCGAGCAGGGCGAGGCGGACGGCAATTGGTTCACCAGCCGGGACGGGACTCGCTATGACGAGGTGCACGCGCGCGATGTGCGCGCGGTGGTCGAAAGAGGCGGGCCGCTACATACGGTCATTCGTGTCGACGGCCGGTATGCCGATGGGCGTGGGACCGATGCGTGCCGCTGGACCGCGCGGCTCCATTTCCACGCCGGCCAGCCGTTGATCCATATCGTGCACACGTTCACCTGGATGGGGCGGGCGGATCGATTTGGGATCCGCGATCTGGCGATCAGTTTTGGCTTGGCGCAATCGGCCCAAGCGGCGGCGGCCGATCGATCGGACGACACGGTCGGCGATTGGGTCACGCGGCCGCCCAGCGGTAACCGCGTCAGTCTATTTGAATTCCTGATCGAACACGCTTTGTTCCACTATTACCTGACGGGAGACCAACGGTCGCTCGACGTGGCCCGGGAGTACGCCGCCGCGCTGAAAGCATGCATCCAATCCGATCCCGACTGGGCCAGGAACTTCGTTGCCCGGATGAACAACAGCCTGTCGCGGTGGTTCTTCCAGCGGCTCGAGGAGCTGGCGATCCTTTACGAGCAGTTCGGCGATCCGTGGTTCGAGCGCAAGGCGTCGGAGTTGTTTGAACTGGCCATCGATCTGTCGGACTCGAGCGGCATCCGGCGCGAGAAGGCGCATGGCGCGCGTCGGGCCGGCACAACAACGGCCGGCGGCGAAAGTGCAAGACGCGAGCCGGATCGCGCGGCGCCGCCTCTTGAATTGGTCGCGGCGGGAAAACCGCGCGCGGTGATCGTGGTCGGCGCGGGCGCCACGCCGGCCCTGGGAAACGCCGTGCGGGAGTTGCGTGACGACATCGCGCAAGTCAGTGGGGTGCGGTTGCCGGTGGTCCCCGAGGACAAGCTGTCCGCCGGACGATCAGCCACTGTCATCATCGCCGTCGGCGGGACAAGGCTTGCGGCCAAGGCCGGGTTACACGTCGTCTCGTCCGATCCCGAGGCCTTTCGGATCGTGCGCCGGGGCAATACCTTGTACCTGCTTGGCAGTGATTCACCGCCGTACGAACGATTCTTCAAGTCGAGCTTGGGCAGCGGTATTGAATACGCGGTGTACGAGTTTCTCGAACGCGTCTGCGAGATCCGTTGGCTGCGTCCAGGCGCCGCCGGCACGTTCGTGCCACACAAATCGACCCTCACCGTCGGCGACATCGACATCGAACAAGCACCCAGCTATCAGTATCGGTTCATGAACTACTGGTACGAAGGAAAAGCCGCTCGGATCCTCGGCACGCCGGAGTGGAAGCAGCGGGCGAAACGCCAAACGGATGAGCTGCACGAGTGGATGAAACACAACAAAATGAACGACTGCCGCGTGATTCCGGGCGGGCACGCATTCGTCAAGATCGTACCGAAAACGGAGTATGCCAAGCATCCAGACTACTTTGCACTCGTCAAGGGAAGCCGCAAACCGGGCGGCACGCACCATTCGGGCTGGCAGTTGTGCACGACAAACCCGGGAGTCATCGACCGCGCGGTGCAATACGCCCGGCGGCGTTTCCGGTCCGGAGCGCTGGTCGTGTCGATTACGCCCAACGACGGCATGGGGTTCTGCGAATGCGAACGTTGCCGGGCCCTGGACGATCCGAACTGGAAAGACGAACGGGGCCGCGTCGTCCTGTCCAATCGCATCGCGACGTTTGTCAACGAAGTCGCCAGACGCCTTAAGGACGAGTTTCCCGATCAGTTCGTGGGTAGCGAATCGTATTCGCGCTACAAAGAACCGCCGCGCGGCATTCAGTTCGAGCCGAACGTGATGCTCTGGCTGACCAACCGGCAGTACTATAACTGGGTTCCGGGCCGGCGCGAAAAGTTCTACGCATTCTATGAGAAGTGGCGTTCCGTCCAGCCGCATGTCTTCGTGCTGTCCAGCGAGTTCCTGACCGATCAGTTCCGCTGGGGCACGCCGTGGGCGATTCTGCCGCTCGATGCCGAAGTGATTCGATGGGCGGGGCAGCAAACGCAATTCACCACGCGCAGCGGTCCGGCCGCCATTCAGAACGATTGGGGTAATAATGGCATCCTGTATTACACAACGGCGCGGCTCCTGTGGAATTCCCGCCAGGATCCGAACGTGCTGATGCACGACTATTGCACCACGATGTACGGCTTGGCGGCGGCTCCCATGCGCAAGTACTGGGACCGCCTGGCCGAAGGCGAACGAGACTGGCAGCAACGGCTCAAGGAACAACCTCGGGGAATCAATGTCGTATTTCAGATGCCCGAATTCCATAGCCGGACCGTGCGCCACGATTGCCGCGATCTGCTCCGCCGGGCAGCGACCTTGGCTGAGACCTCGTGGTCCCAAGCGAATGTCGCCTTCTCAACGAAGGGCTTTGAGTACACGGACATGACCACGCACGGTATCGAGACCTATTTGCAATTGTTCCGGGCGACAACGAAAGCCGAGATGGAGCGGCTGACCGGAGATTTGCGGAGCACGTGGGCGCGCCGCCGGGCTTTGATCGAAGCACAGCGAGATGAGAACATCGTCGGTTACGGCCAGTTTCAACTGATGGTCTTGAACGCCGCCAAATTCGGCGCGCAGCAGTCGCATGAGCAGCATTTCGCCTTCTTCGAGACCATCGAACCGGAAAAACTTCAGAATCCCGACTTGGAACAGCCTCTCTGGGGCAACTGGTACCGGTTCCCGTGGGGCCCCGAAGCACGCTGGACCACGCGGCAGGCACACGCCGGCCGGCGCTCCGTTTCGATCGTCGGCAACGGCTCGGTCGGCCAGTTTCTCGCACTCGTGCCCGGTCGCAAGTACCGCCTGACCGGTTGGGTTCGTACCGACGGTGTGAGGAGTGCCGGCATCCGCGTATACAGCTTTAAGCAGCCGGCCTTCATGTGGTTGTATCGGTTGGCTTTGCAGCGATGGCAGATGACGACCCGCGCCGGCAAGCGTTTTATCACCGGCTCCAGCCCCTGGCAGCCGGTCGCTTGCGAAATCGTGCCGAAAGCGGCCGTCGTACTGATCGAATGCTTCAACAATGACACGGGTGAAGCCTTTTTCGACGACTTCACTTTGGAGCCGGCCGGCAGGTGATAAGGCCGTGAGCCAGCGCGGAAATGGAACGGACGAAAATGAGTCGGAAACTAGCGACTGAACTGCCACGACGAAGAGAATACTACTTCTCCTGGCGGCCATGGCACACGCGCCGCGAGGCGTTAACCGAGGCTCCAGTGCATACTCTTCGTGTCTCCAACGGTCGCGTCTGAACACGAAGAAATGGGTCTTGTTTAGCCCGGATTATTCATGAGCGATCTGCTGCGGAACCGCAATTCGGCCATCTGCGGCGTCAAAGGACAATTCGTCTGTGCTCACGTATTAACAATATGTTCCGCAGACGAATTGCCCTTTTCCTTGCATCTGTCTCGACTTACGGCCCCTCGCGACGAACTTCATGAATAATCCGGGTTA
>CAZSOG010000103.1:0-9704 GCA_964607555.1 uncultured Pirellulaceae bacterium
CGGCATGGCCAACAAGTTCGGTAACAGTGTCTTTGTACTTTTTGTGGCCTTGGGCCGGGGAGCTGGAAAACGGTGAGTTGCAGCGAGCGTAGAAAAGAAATCAAGCGGCGTCGCCATCGACGCGTGAAGTTGGCCTATTTCAAGCGTAAACTTGACCGTGCCAATACATCGGAACGGTCCGCGATCGTCGAGAAAATCCGGCAACTGACGCCTGGCTACAATGAGATCCAACGCAATTGGAATCTGGTCGACCAGGGCTAACGGGCTTGCGGCGCAAAGCGGCCACAGCTAAGCGGTTCGCCGCTGCCGCGACGGATTTGGAAGTCCATCGTGCCTGCCGGAATCACTCGTCCTTGACCTCGAATTCCGCATCGATGGCATCATCGGCCGCGGAGCTGGAGTCATCCGTCCTGGCGGCCGTGTGCGCGTCGCCCGCGGCTGCTTGCGGGTCCGGCGTTTGCTGGTTGGTTTTTTCGTAGAGTGTCTTGCTAAACGCATGCGAAGCCTGCTCCAGCTCACCGATCGCTGATTTCATCGCCTCGATGTTCTCCCCCTTCGCCGCCTCACGCGTCTTTTCAACGGCCTTTTCAAGCGGCGCGCGATCCGCCTCGCTTAATTCGGACTCGTTCTCCTTGATGAGCTTCTCGACGTGGTAACACAGCTGTTCCGCCTGGTTGCGTGATTCGACCAATTCCAAGCGGCGGCGATCTTCTTCGGCGTGCGCCTCGGCGTCCGTCTGCATGCGTTGGATCTCATCGTTCGACAGACCGGCGGACTGCTCGATTCGGATCGTGGCCTCCTTCGAGCTACCGAGATCCTTGGCCGCCACATTGAGAATCCCGTTCTGATCAATATCGAATTTCACTTCGATTTGCGGCACTCCCCGCGGCGCCGGCGGAATACCTTCAAGATTGAACTCGCCCAGCAGCCGGTTATCTTCCGCCAGTTTGCGTTCGCCTTGATACACTTTGATCGTGACGGCGGGCTGGTTGTCGGACGCCGTGCTGAAGACATTTTTCTTCTCAACCGGGATCGTGGTATTCCGGTCAACCAACGGGGTCATGATGCCGCCTTCGGTTTCGATGCCGAGCGTCAGCGGCGTCACGTCAAGCAACAGGACATCCTTGCGATCACCGGAAAGCACGCTGCCTTGGATCGCCGCGCCGACCGCCACGACTTCGTCCGGATTGACGCCCTGATGTGGTTCCTTGCCAAAAATCTGTTTCACCATCTGCCGCACGCGCGGAACGCGTGTCGAGCCGCCGACCAGGATGATCTCGTCAATGTCCCCCGGCGCCATCCGCGCGTCTTCCAGAGCCTGCATGACGGGACCGCGACAGCGTTCCACCAACCGATCGACCAGTGCTTCGAACTTGGCACGTGTGATGGTGATCTGTAGGTGCTTGGGTCCCGAAGCATCGGCGGTAATGAACGGCAGATTGATATCGGTCTGCGGAACCGAGCTCAGTTCTTTCTTGGCTTTTTCACACGCTTCCTGCAAGCGTTGGAGAGCCATGGTATCGGACCGCAAATCGATTCCCGTGTCACGCTGGAATTCACCCGCGACGTAATGGATCAGTTCCTCGTCGAAATCGTCCCCCCCCAAGTGCGTGTCGCCGCTCGTGCTGACGACCTGAAAGACACGGCTTTCATTCTCGGCATCGGACGCGTCGGCCACCTCGAGCACGGAGACGTCAAATGTCCCGCCGCCCAGATCGAACACGACAATTCGCTCGTCCTTTTGGCGATCCAGGCCGTAGGCGAGAGCCGCCGCGGTCGGTTCATTGATGATCCGCGCGACTTCCAAGCCGGCGATTTGTCCGGTGTCCTTGGTTGCCTGGCGTTGGGCATCGTTGAAATAGGCGGGGACCGTAATCACCGCCTTGTTTACTTTGTGTCCCAGATAGGCCTCCGCAGCCTCCTTCAGCTTACGCACGATTTTGGCCGAGATCTCCTGTGGTGTGTATTGCTGGTCTCCGATCTCAATCTTAACGTACTCGGCCGCGCTGCCGACCACGCCATATGGGACCATCTTTTCTTCCGACTGCACCTCGTTGTGACGCCGGCCCATGAAGCGTTTGACGGAATAAACCGTGCGGGTCGGATTCGTGACGGCCTGTCGGCGTGCCGGTTCGCCCACCAAGACCTCGCCTTTCTCCGTGAACGCCACGACGCTCGGTGTGAGCCGATTCCCTTCCGCATTCGGTATGACTTTCGGGTCCGCGCCCTCCATCACTGACACCACCGAGTTCGTCGTACCCAAGTCGATTCCGATGATTTTCTCGCCATCCATTATTTGGTATTCCCTTAACGGCTCTTCATGATTCTCACATTGTGCCGAATCCAACGGCGCGCAACGCCGCCCAACAATTTGGCGGAACCTCAAGCTCACAAGCAAACCTCGTGCCGGGCATGGCGCGTCGGCCAAAGATCACGCCGAAGTCTTTATAATATAGCACCTTTGGCGGAATCCCCCGTCAACGAACCGGCTTGGTCACGACCGGCCCAATAGGGTGGCTGCCAAAATGACACAACCACGACATCATTTCCCGGATTTCAAACCAGGTTGCTTGACAGATTGCGTAGCGATCGATTATGACGACGGACTGAGATGCTCGATTGCTGTCGACACGCCGTTGCCCCGGCCCAAAACGGACAACAACTGGCGTTGCAACGCGATGCCATTGACGGCCTGCCGGCCGACCCCACATGCGCTGGCCCATGAATCGGCTCTTGCAGCGCGGGCTGAACCCACCACTCCTTTTTCCTCGTTGACGTCTGTATTACGACCCATGGCAAAGAAGAAAACTAGTCCGAAAAAACGCGTGTCCGAAACCCCGGGACAGTTGCGGCAGGCCTTACGGCGGACTGACCGGGAAATTGTGAAACTGCTGAACGAGCGGGGGAAGCAGACCCAACGTCTGGCGGAATTGGCGGAAGATGCGGCGTCCATCATGGACTGGCATGCCATTGAAGCGGTCACCGAACAGGCGGTGGCGGCCAACAAGGGCCCCCTGGATGCCACCGTGATTCGGGCGGTTTTCCGCGAGCTGACCAGCGGGATCCGGCGTCTTATGGCACCGATCCGAGTAGCGTATCTGGGCCCAATCTATAGTTATAGCCACCTCGCCGCCGTCGAGCGATTTGGGGGACAAGTCGAGTTGATCGCGGTCGCGACCATCGCGGCGGTCTTCGAGGCCATGAATCGGCGACAAGCGGACTTTGGACTTGTGCCGATCGAGAATTCCACCGACGGACGCGTCGCGGACACATTGGAGATGTTCGCCCGTTTGCCGGTGCGGATCTGCGGCATCGTGCCGTTGCGCATTCATCATCACCTATTGGGCAAATGCGCGCGGCATGAAATCCGCGAGGTCTACAGCAAACCCCAGGCATTATCCCAATGCCGCGACTGGCTGGCCAAGCAGGTCCCCGACGCGCGTCTGATCGAAATGACAAGCACGGCGGCGGCGGCACGCGTGGCGGCGGATAAACCCGGCGCGGCGGCGATTGCCAGCCGCCAAGCTGGTATCCAATACGGTTTGGACGTGATTGCCGGAAACATCGAAGATAATCGCCATAATATGACGCGATTTGCGGTTATCGGTGGTCGTCCCGCCGCCCCCACCGGACACGACAAAACGGCACTCATGTTCGAAATCGCCCACCAGCCGGGGGCCTTGGCCGACGCGATGATGGTGTTCAAAAGGAATATGCTCAATCTCACATGGATTGAGTCCTTTCCGATCGCGGATGCCGAAAACGAATACCTGTTTTTCGTGGAGTTCGAGGGACATCAGAAAGATGCGAAAGCCGTGCGTGCGATCCAGGCGCTCGGGCGCAAAACCGTGCGCATGGAAGTGCTCGGCTCGTACGCCGAAGTCGCGCCGATCGAGTGAGCCCGTTGAGAGTTGCGTGCGGATCAAGTCGAATGCACTGCGTCCCACCCGCGGCTCTTTGCGCCCTCCTTCCGCCCGGTGCCCACCCTCGACACGTACGCCCCAAGTGTGTTACACTCCTCGGTTTCGGCGCACTATGTGGCCCACTCCCATGAGATGTTCGCGAGAGAATTCGATCGAATTCTCGACGGCCCCGCTGGTTGACCAATCGACCGTGGATTCTCGGTACTCGGTCATCGGGGGCCAGAAGCCTCAACGCGGCTGTTGGCGGACGGCGTATTGGACGGGGGCGGCCGGGGATCCACCGCCTCGAATTGAACTTTATAGATTTCCAAGGGAGCGTCAGGTGAGACGTTTATTGATGGCAGGCAACTGGAAAATGAACCTTTCGCGTCAGGAGGCAATCGACCTGACCCGGGGGATCGAGCGTGTGGATGCCGACTATGCGTCATACATGGACTTGGCCGTTTGTCCACCGAACGTTTATCTGGACGTTGTCGGAAAAATATTAGATGGGTCGCCAACCAATATCGGCGCTCAGAATATGCACTACGAGGCGAGTGGCGCCTACACGGGCGAAGCCAGCGGCCAGATGTTGGTCGATGTCGGCTGTGTCTACGTGATTCTTGGGCACAGCGAGCGCCGCCATATCTTTGGCGAAACCGACTCGTTTATCAACAAGAAGGTCCACGCCGCGCTGCGCTACGATTTGGTCCCGATTGTCTGTGTGGGTGAGACACTCGAACAACGTGAAGCGGGGCAGACGAATGATGTGGTCGCGAGCCAGTTTTTTGGTTCTCTGGCCGGACTGACCGCTGCGCAAATGGAGAAGGTTGTCATCGCCTACGAGCCGGTGTGGGCCATCGGCACGGGGAAAGTGGCAACGCCGGCGCAGGCGGAGGCTGTGCATGCTGATCTTCGCAAGCTGATCGCGAAGCGTTACAATACGGCGGTTGCCGACGAGGTTCGCATCCAATACGGTGGGAGCGTGAAACCGGATAACGCGGCGTCCCTCTTGACTCAGCCGAACATTGACGGCGCGCTGGTTGGGGGCGCGTCGCTCAAAGTTGAAGATTTCATCGGTATTCTGGATAACTCCGGCGCTAAGAAGTCGTGGTAACAGCACCGGCTGCCGGACCCGTACGAGGAACGCCCCGGTCCGTCGTGTCAGCCGATGGTCGCGCGAGGAAAGCACGTGTGCGGCAACCTCTCGGGACCGGGACGAAGGCAGCGGAACAGAGGCGGATTGGGTAAACCGAATTCACCAAAACACGATTTGGACCGAAACTAATAAATCAGTAGGTTCGGTGGATGACGCGGGCGTGGTCGCCGCGCGACGGGTCGTCACGCCGAGTATAGGATCGCAGGAAGGAACTCCATCTCATGGGTGCTTTGTCAGCCTTGTTTGGCATACTGATGTTCATCACCGCGGTTTTCTTGATCCTGCTGGTGTTGGTACAACGTGGACGGGGTGGCGGCCTTTCCGGAGCCCTGGGCGGGATGGGAGGCCAGAGCGCGTTCGGCACGAAGGCCGGTGATTTGTTCACCAAGATTACGATGTGGGTCGCCACGTTCTGGATCCTGTTGTGCATCGCCGCGATTCTGATTCTAAACCGGCAGTCGAGCTCGTCATGGGACGTCGGCGGGCCGTCCAATGAGTACACGACGGCGGCCCCGATGCAGCCGGCCGAGGGCGCGAAGTCCGAAGAGACCAAAGGGGCTCCCGGGCTCGGCAGCGTACCGGCCGCGAAACAACCGGCCGACACGACCGATAAGTCGTCCCAATAGCATCCGTGGTGACGGGCGTGAAATCCAGGCTTATTTGTCCAGGAGTACCCCAATTTTGTTGCGCAGCATGACGGGTCACGGCGACGCGCGTCTGGAGAAGGACGGCGTTTCGATTGGGTTGGAAGTCCGGACAATTAATAATCGATATCTCAAGCTCTCGGTCCGCGCCGGCGAAGGATACGCAGCGTTTGAGTCACGCATCGAAGCGGTGTTGCGGCGGCGCATTCACCGTGGCACCGTGCAGGTGTCCGTGAGCATTGGCCGCGCCACATCGGCCGAAGACTACCAGTTGAATAGTGATGTGCTCGCTGGCTATCGCCAGCAACTGGACGGGCTCTGTAATCGGCTGCACCTTTCCGATTCGATCCACCTCGAAGCTTTACTGGCACTGCCCGGCGTGGTGACGGAATGTGCGGCCGCGACCGACCATCTCGAGGAAGACTGGCCATTGGTCCAGCAGGCACTCGAGACGGCATTGACGAATCTCGAGCAGATGCGCCGGCAAGAAGGCGCGGCGATGTGCCGGGATCTGCAGGCGAATTGTGCAACGATTCTGGCTGAATTGGACAAGATCGCCGAGCGGGCGCCACTGGTCGCCGAATCATACCAGATTCGCTTGACCGAGCGATTGAACAAACTGCTCGCCGATTTTGGAACGCGAATCGATGCGGGAGATGTGGTGCGCGAAGTCGGCATTTTCGCTGAACGGAGCGATATATCCGAAGAAATGGTTCGATTGCGAAGCCATATCGACCAGTTTCAGTCGATTCTCGAGCTGCCCGAGGCAAGTGGCCGGAAACTTGACTTTCTTACCCAGGAAATGTTCCGCGAAACCAACACCATTGGCGCCAAGGCGAATGACGCCGATATCGCTCGACATGTGGTCGAAATCAAAGCTTCGATCGAACGAATTCGTGAAATGGTGCAGAATGTCGAATGATCCCGGACGGCCCGTAGTGGTCCTGCCACGCCCCACGCGCCGGCGCGCAATGGCCGCCGGCCGCACCCCAACCGCACCCCAACCCCGGTCGGCTGAAATCACCCACACAATCCTCATTTTGAGCGGAGGCATGAAACATGTTGGAAGAACTGAAAGAAGAAGAAATTGTCAACAAGGTCGGCGGTCGCTTCAAGTTGTCAACCTTGATCCAAAAACGGCTCGTGCAGCTGAACGCCGGGAGCCGCGCCCTGGTCGATCTGAACACGAGTGATAAAATGGCGATCGTGTTGCGCGAGATCGCCGAGGACAAGATCTACCTGGACATCTCGAACGAAGTGAAAATCACCGGCGAGTTGCCGGAAGCGGGAGGCGGAGCGGAATTCGATCCGGCCGATCTATGAAAGACCGTGAAGTCCTGGTCGGCGTGACGGGCGGAATCGCCGCCTTCAAGGCGGCCGCGCTCGTCAGCCAAATGGTACAAGCCGGCGCGCGCGTGCAAGTGATCATGACACGCGTGGCCACACAGTTTGTTGGCCCCGCGACATTCGCCGCCTTGACCGGTCGCCCGGTGGCGACCGATGTCGTGGACCCGCGCCACCGTCCGCTCGGGTGGCATGTGACTCTGGCCGAACAGGCCGAGCTGCTCTGCATCGCGCCGGCGACCGCCAACTGCATGGCGAAAATCGCGTGTGGAATCGCCGACGATTTGCTGTCCACGACCACGCTGGCTTTCAACGGACCGACGATCCTGGCGCCCGCGATGAACCCGGATATGTGGGCCAAGCCGGCCGTACAGCGGAATCTGCATCAGATTCGACAAGATGGCGCGATCATCGTGGGACCAGACCAAGGTTGGGTCAGCTGTCGTCGGACCGGCCCCGGCCGCATGGCCGAGCCTGAACAAATATTTCACGAGATCGAGCGCCAGTTGGAGTCGCTCTGACGATCATGTCTCGTATTCTGATCACTTCCGGCCCGACGCGCGAGTACCTGGATCCGGTACGCTACTTGTTCAACGGATCGAGCGGGCGCATGGGCAGCGCTTTGGCGGCGGCCGGACTTGCCGCGGGCCACGAGATCATCATCGTGTCCGGGCCGGTCGACCAGCCCTACCCGGACGCCGCCAAGGTCGTCCCGGTCGTTTCGACCCAGGAAATGCTGGACGCGTGTCGGGCGGCATTCGCCACCTGCGATGGCCTCATCGCGGCGGCGGCACCGTGTGACTTTCGCCCCCAGTCGCTTGCCACACAAAAGATCCGCAAGACGGGCCAGCCGCTGGAGCTTCGGCTCATCGAAACTCCGGACATCGTCGCGGCGCTTGGGAGCCAGAAGCGTGCCACGCAGTGGATCGTCGGGTTCGCCCTGGAAACCGACGACATTTGGCGACGTGCATTGGCCAAGCTGCGTGCGAAGAATTGTGACCTGATCGCAGCCAACGGCCCGCAGGCAATTGACGCGCTGTCCACCGAAGTCAGTTTGCTCGCCCCCGAAGGCGACCTCGTGGCCACACTATCCGGCTCGAAACAACGCATCGCATGCCAATTGATGGCGATCATCGATCAGCGGTTCGCGCGCTCCGGGTGCGAGTAGCCCCGACACCTGCGCGGCAAACACTGCACCCACATCGTTCATGTTGTCGCAAAGTCCAGGGGTCCGCGATGCCGCGGATCAGGCATCCGGACGTCGAACGAGCCTGGTGGTGACCACGGTCTCCCAGGTCTGACCGGAATCAACCGAAACACGCAAATCCAATAAAACCGCGTGCTGGTCTTGCAACTTGTAAACCAGCTTGGCCCGGTCCGTATCCCCATTGGGCCGGATCCAAGTCCCCTCCAGCACCAGCGTGTTCGACACACCCGATTGCGCGGTGAGATCCATCACATTGCCTTCGCTATCGAGCCATAGTTGACGCCACTTCTTGATCCCGGGGTCGTAGTACGACAGCAACGTAGCTGTCATGGGCAACGCCGTATCGACGCACGTGCCGATCAGCGCGAAAGGACTCGTATCACGACGCAACTCAAACGTCCCCTCGTGCCGCTCCTCCGGCCCCTCGAGCGTCCAGCGCCCAATCAAGAAATCCAGACGCCGATAGGCGGCACGCACCCGGACCGGCTGAGATAGTTCCTCAATGCGCGCGAACTCGGGGTCGTCGACAATATATGCTAGATCCGGGTCCTCACGTATCGGACGCTCGGCCCGAAAACCTGCCTCGATCGCTTGACGCAAATAGTCCAAGGCCAGTTCACGCTCGTGCCTCACCGCATAGATGCAGGCGATGTTGTAGAGCGCCCATGACCGGGCGTATACATGCCGACTCGCTTGAACATGTGCCGCAAGTGCCTCATCCAAATGACCCGCGGAATGAAGAGAATAGGCCAATCGCACCAGGGCCGGCAGACTGTTCGGGTTCCGTTCCAACTCGTGCCGATATGCATCCGCGGCTTTGTCCCAGTCACGCTGCACGTACGCCCGATCGCCTATCTGCCGCCAGTCGATCGGCGTCAGCCTGCCGGCTTGTTTTCGCGGGGGCGACTTCTGCTTCGGCTGCTGGCCGAGAAGCGGGTGCACTTTATCCCATACAAAAACACCGATCACCGCGATTAACCCACATGCGACCGCCACCTGGACACTCCGAATGGCAAGTCGCTTGGCAAGCGGCAGTCTATCGGCCGGCGGGCTCATGGGCTGTACATCGTTTTTCGTGCTTTCAGGGGTCATCAGAACCAGTCCCCCACACAGGGAAAATATCCGCTTCCGACACGAACTGTTGGTCGTCCAAGACACACCTCAATTTACGCATAACGGCATTTGAAAACAACCGCCTGCCCCCCCGGTGACGATGCGTATCTGCTTGACAATCACCAAGTTCCGCACTCCATATCACAATAGGCGAATTGTGCGATATTTATCGATTCAGGCGAATATTCCGATTTTAATGAAAGTTCCGATGAACAGGGATCCGATACTCAGGCTAAGAACCACGCTACCTGCGTACAAGCTCTTCTCATTGGCGAGAAGGAAAGGACCTATAAATGAACGTGATGGCAACTCGACAATTCAGGTACTCGGTATGC
>CAZSOG010000104.1:0-9672 GCA_964607555.1 uncultured Pirellulaceae bacterium
CGGAGGTCTCGACGGTAGTGCTCCACTGCAATTTCACCCACACATTTTGGCGAAGACCCCTTATTTCATTTCTTATTTCTTATTTCTAATTTCTTATTTCTAATTTCTTATTTCCACTCTAAATCGGACCGGTTCAGGCATCTTTGGGTTGCAACAGGGTTCGAGCCAAGGTTTCATCCAAATTCACATCGTCAAGGATCGCGGCCGCGTAGGCTTCGATCGGGATGATCTTGGGCCGAAACGGTTGGGACGCTTCCGGGCCTTCACTCAGCGCGATCCAGCTGCCGATACCGGAGCCCAGCTGATCCCACGCGACCAGTGGTTCGGCGGCCGGTTCGGTACCCTTGACCAATTCTTCCAAAGTGGCCGGAACGACCAGACGCAATCGAGCACCCTGATAACTCGGGTGACTCCGATTGAGTGTCACGGTACCGATAACTTTGGCAATTCGCATGATCAACCAAACCGAAACTAGCCGTCTTGGCCCAGCGGTGCCGGGCACGATCGTGGTAGTTCCGTCTGAAACTGTTGCACAATATTCTTCCACTCGATCCAACTGACTTGGCGCGGATCGACGACCAGCAAGTTCGCGCCGATCGCGTCCACGGCTTGTTTTGCCGCGCCCCCGGTGGTCCCGGCCGCGGCGCGGATTGCCGTGACGCGATTCGCCAAACAGACCGCCGCCAACGGCTGGTCGGTCAGCCAGATCGCGGCCCGTGCCGGATCGGCAACGCGTTCCGCGACGTAGCGCACGGTCTTTGCCAGGCCCGCCGATTCGGATGCCGGCAAATCGACCAATTGCACCAAGGTACGCGCGACCCCCGCGGCCTCCACATTGTCTAGGCTCGACACGATTTCGACCCCGGTTGCCGGCGGCGTGTCGCCACCGGTCGGGCGTTTCGTGACAACTCGTATATTTCGTTTACGCAGTTCATCCTTGACCGCGGGCGTGACGACGGCGCGCGGCGGAACCTGCACGTGGCGGATCCTACCGAGATCATCCGGCAGCGTCGCCATGGTCACGAGCCGCTGGTCGATCACATACGTACCGGGCGGCGTCGCGGGTGGCGCGACAGCCGGTATCTTGTTCACCGTGTCGGCGCGCGGACCGCGCGCGACGGACTCGAGTCGCCGCACGACCTCCGCCACGATCCACTCGATATCAATCCCATTCGGGTTCATGGGTCTTCGATTCCTATGATCGTCCACCGCACGGGTGTTTTCTCGGCTTGAAGCATTGCCCGTGCCCCACGCCCGTCACTCGTAATCATCACCGTTTCGCCGACGCCGGCACCGACGCCGTCGATCGCCAGCAGCGGAAACCCGTCCGGCGACCGTTCGTCGGCCATCAGAGGCTGAACGAGCAGCAGTTTATGGCCTTGCATCGACGGGTCTTTCGTCGTCGCGACCGCTTTTCCGACCACGAGTGCGCGTTGCATATTGGTTTACTTCGGTTTGCCGATTATCCACAAATCATCGATCATCGAGCACCGGCGTTCGCGGGTGAACGTAAGCGGGGTGGTGACCCCTTCGCCGGTTGGTCCGGCGATGGAGAACGACAAGTACCCCTCGCCGCCCAAACCGAGCGACGCCATGCAAGGCCCATTCTTCACGAACAGGGTCGTGTCCATGCTGCGGCCCATGCGGGTCATGTTACGCACGTTGTTCGAGTGGATAATACTCGTGTGCCGGAATCCATGTTCGTATTGGCGTGCTTTGGCAATCGCTTCGTCCACGTCGCGGCAGCGCACGAACGGCAGGAACGGCATCATCTGCTCGACCGACACGAACGGATTGGATTCGTCGGTTTCGCCGAACAGGAGCTCGGTCTCCGGTGCCACGGTGCGTCCGGCGGCGGCGGCCAAAACGGCCGCGTCCTTGCCGAGCAAGTCCTTGCAGGCCGCGTCATGGCGGCGCTCGCCTTCGCCCACTTGCACGATCGCGCGGCGGGTCAGTGCATCCACCTCGGCCCCGGAGAGCATCACCGCGCCGGCACGTTGCATCGCCTGCATCAATTGGTCGAACACCGACTGGACCACGAACACTTCCTTCTCGGCGATGCAGAGCAAGTTATTGTCGTAGGCCCCGCCCTGCACGATACAGCGTGCGGCGCGATCCAAATCGGCCGTTTCATCGACGACAACCGGCGGATTGCCAGGTCCGGCGACAATCGCCCGCTTGCCGCTATTCAACGCGGCGCGTGCCACTGCCGCGCCGCCAGTCACGCAAATCAACGCCACGTCACGATGCTTGAATATCGTGTCCGCCGACTCCAACGTTGGCTCGACCACAACCGCCATCAGGTTGTCGATGCCGACATCTTCATAGATCGCCTGGTTGAATCTGCGCACGCCTTCGGCCGCGACCCGTTTGCCGCTCGGGTGCGGATTGATGACCAACGTGTTGCCGCCCGCGATCATGCTGACCGCGTTGCCGGTGATCGTCGGCAACGAATGGGTCACCGGCGTGATCGCGCCGATGACGCCGAACGGCGCACGCTCGATCACCGCCAGACCGTGGTCACCGCTGTACACCTGGCTCCGCAAAAACTCGACCCCGGGCGATTTTTCGCCGAGTGTCTTCAGTTTTTCGATCTTATGGACCAGACGCCCGATCTGCGTCTCTTCCATTTCCATCGTGCCCAGTTCGACACATTGCTCGATGGAGATGCGGCGAATGTGGCTGATGATCCGTTTGCGTAGTTCCAGCCCTCCTTCGGACAGCCGCTCGAACGCCTCACGCGCCGCGGCAACCGCCTCATTGGCATCGTCAAATAATCCAAAGCGACCATCGTAGCCACGGCCACCAACCTGCGGCGCCCGGCCGACTTCGGCCAGTACCTGGGCCACGACATCGCGAATTAGGGCTTCGTTAATTTCCATGAGATCCATGACCAGAGTTTAGAAGTTCAGTTTGTTCGCCAAGCGAAACCGTCGAAAGGCTAATCGTCGTTTCGCTTGTATACACATTGATTGTCGACATGCACATGATCGATCAGACCCGTGATCAGGGTGTCGACCGGCATGTTCTTGGTCTCCGGTGTCAGCCGGGCACTCGAGCCTTGCGCGATCAACACGAAGTCCCCCTCGCCCGCGCCCAACGTGTCGACGGCCACGAACGTCCGGCCCGTCGTGGCCAGCGAACGACGTGTCGTCGCTTCCAGTCGGTAAGGCTCCACGATTAACAGTTTATAGCCGACCATCGTGTCGACCTTCTGGGTCGACACCAGCGAACCGACTACCTTGGCAATGAACATGCCGCTATCCTTCCAACAGTTGCCGGGTTTGTCGTGCCACGATCAGTTCTTCATTCGTTGGAATGACCCAAATCCGCGCCGGGCTGTCCGCACGACTGATGCACGTCTCGCCCACCGTCTCCGCATTGCGCTGCTGATCAAGACAGATACCGAACACGTCGAGTCCGTCACAGACGGCGGCGCGAATCCACGTGCCGTTCTCGCCGATCCCGCCGGTGAAGACCAGGACGTCGACGCCGCCGAGTTCGATCAACAAACCGCCCAGGTGACGGCGTGTTTCACTGACAAACACATCCAACGCCAGTCGCGCTCGCGCATTGCCTTCGTCGGCCGCCACCAACAAATCACGGACGTCGCCACTGACGCCACTCAGGCCAAGCAAACCACTCTCGGTCGCCAGTGCCTCGAGTATCCGGTCGAGAGTCATGCCGGTCTGGCGCATGATCACTGGCAGGGCGAATGGGTCCAGATCGCCGACTCGATTGTTGTGCGGCAGCCCCGACTGCGGGCTCATGCCCATCGATGTCATCAGACTCTTGCCGCCCCGTATCGCACATAAGCTGCTCGACCCACCTAAATGGCACGAAATGACGCGCAGATCCGTCCGCTCCAACAGCGTGGCAGTTCGTTGCGCAATATACCGGTGGCTCGCGCCATGGAAGCCCCAACGCTTCACGTGGAACCGGTCGCCCCACTCGATCGGCATCGCATAGTAGCGCAGCCGATCCGGAACCGTTGCATGGAACCCGGTTTCAAACGCGGCCACCAACGGGATATCCGGGAGTTTTTCCGCCAGCAGACGCATCGCGCGAATGTAGGGTGGATTGTGCGCCGGCGCGACCTGGTTCATTTCTTCCATGGCGTCCAAGACATCCGGCGTAACTCGTTGCACGCCGCTGATCCGGCCACCATGCACGGCCTTGAAGCCAATGGCCGCGACCTGCGCCGCGTCGTGCAAGCAACCGGAACCCGGGTCCGTCAATTGCTCGAGGCATTGGCGCACCGCGACCGCGTGGTCCCGAACATGGGCCACCAGCTCGGTACGTGCGTTATCGATCTCCACGACACATGTGCTCTCCGGCGAACCGATCCGATCCACCGAGCCGCGTGCCAATTGGCGCTCGCCGTCCATGTCGTACAATCGATATTTGAAACTCGTCGAGCCGAGATTTGCCACGAGGATCATCATGATCACTACTCCTTGTCTGCTTCCAGGCACTGCGCGCGAATCCAGGCATCCTTACGCCAGGAACACATCCATCAAGCCCTCCGATGGGCGCGGAATCACGTGACTGCTTAATAACTCCCCAACCTGATTGGCGGCATTGGCACCCGCCTCGACGGCCGCCCGCACACTGCCGACGTCACCGCTGACGACGGTCGTGACCAGTCCGCCACCAATCCCAACGCGTTTGACGATCTGTACATTCGCCGCCTTGGCCATCGCATCGGTCGCTTCGACCAATCCGATGAGCCCACGCGTTTCAATCAATCCAATGGCGTTTTGCATCGCGTTACGTTCCTTATTCTCCAAACCTGTCGTTGAAATCAAAATCGAGTGCTCGATGGCCGCGGCAGGCCCTGCCTCCCCCAGGATCTCGCCTGTGAGAAGTCCGTCGCCATCGGGCGCGCTGGATTCGTCCGGGCTCGATCCTCAGCGTGTACCGGTTTTCTTGATCGGCGGCGGCAAAACAATTCCCAGATCCTCGTGCGGCCGTGGAATCACCTGCACACTCACCACTTCACCAATGCGACCGGCCGCCGTGGCGCCCGCATCCGTTGCCGCTTTTACCGCGGCAACGTCGCCGGTGACAAACGCCGATACCATGCCGCTGCCAACCTTGTCCCAGCCCATGAACTGGACGTTCGCAGCCTTCATCATGGCATCGGCAGCCTCGATCAGGGCCACGAAGCCCCGCGTCTCGATCATGCCCAATGCTTCCATCTGTTTCGCCATGTGAGCAACTCTCCCGTTTCTGTGGTAACCAATCGATTCAGAATCATTTAGCGGCTGTAACAAAAACTGCTTCGGCAGATGTGTTCAACCGCTTCTGCGACGGACACGGACGTCCATCGTCCATGTTTGAAACCAGAGTCTTGTGACAGCCTCTTACTTGAATAACTCGACTCGGGTGGCCGCGTCCAGGTAGCACGCATTGCCCTCGTCAGTGTCCAAATGCACTTCCAGTTTGATCTTGTCGCCAGGACGGACCAGCAGGTCCTCGAAAACCGCACTGCACGCGGGCGACTCCACGCGCAAGCTCATCGAATCGCCGTCGCGCACGCCGAAATAGTCTAGATCACGCGTGTTCATGTGCACGTGCCGAGCCGCCCGAATCACCCCCCGTGGCAACTCGACCACGCCCTCGGGACCAACCAAAACACAGCCCGGTGTCCCCTCGATGTGCCCACTGTGCCGTACCGGCGCATCAACTCCCAACGAAATCGAGTCGGTAAATGCCAACTCGACCTGACTCTCCGTCCGCGTCGGCCCGAGGATCCTGACATTCGGCAGCATCCGCCGGCGAGGGCCGACAATCATCACCGTCTCTTCCGCCGCGAAGTACCCGTCCTGATACAACGGCTTCATCTCCGTCAGCGTCCGACCCGGACCAAATAATACCTCGACATGCTCGTCCGATAAATGGACATGGCGTGCCGAGATGCTCACTACGAGGTTCGGTTCATAAGCCGTCTCCGGCCCGCGCTGATTCGCCGCCGAACCTGCCTGTTGCAGCACGACCTGACGTACGATCTGCTCGATCATGCTCCGGTCAATTGGGGATGCTGACGCCATGAGTAGCAAACTGCCTTCCACGCAAAGTTCATATTTTACGATGGCACCGCCCGCGTCCGTTACCAGCAACGACAACCGCCGTCCCAGCCGATTTGGGCGTAATGATTATTCGAATATACGTTACGTTCCGTCCTCCGCGGACGCCACGACGAGCCGCGCGCCGGCTTGCGCCAGCCGCGCGCGCCATGCGTCGGACAATCGTTCATCCACCACGACCGTGTCCACATCGGATAACCCACACAACCGGGCCAGACTCGTGTGACCGAATTTCGACCAGTCGGCAACCACCATCACTTCGTCGGCCGCCCCCATCATTGCCCGCTCCGTCTCAACCAATAACAAATTGCTGTTGTAATACCCGCCTTCATTCGCGCCGGCCACGCTCAGTACCGCGCGGCGAACGTTCAGATTGCGCAGCATCGCATCCGCATACGGTCCAATGCACACGCCGGTTCGAGTATGCACGTAGCCCCCAATCACGACCAAATCAACGCCGCCACTGGCCGTGAATAGATTCGCGACCGGCAACGAATTCGTGACGATCTGCAGCGATCGGTTCACCAGCAACCGGGCCAGCTCGTACGTCGTGCTGCCGCCATCGAGCAGCACGGTTTCACCTTCCGAAATCAGCTCCGCCGCCGCCCGCGCAATCTGTCGTTTTTCCGCCCATTGGGCCGCCTGACGGTGCTCGAAATGCCGTAACTGGGGTGAGGGCCCCGCGTAGAACACGCCCCCATGAGTGCGTCGTGCGACACCACTCTCCTCTAACGCGTCCACATCGCGTCGAATCGTCGATTCGGACACCTGCAATGACTCCGCCAAGTCCGGCAAAGCCGCGAACCCCTGACGGCGAACCAGCTCCAATAACCGTTTGCGGCGTGCCTCGGCCACCGTTTGAGAAGCCACGCAATCAACCTCACCAATTTACTTGATCCTATTTTTTTCGCCATACCCACACTAAATTCAATTATCGCACATAAATGAGCATATTTCAATCATGGATACAACATTTTATGATAGTTTCCTGTCATTTTATGGAAATATGATCGCATATCAGGTCATCGTGCATCAAATCTTCAACGACCTGGCAGTGGCTTCGATCGATGACTGGTCCACTCACCCTTTTGGAGAGTAATGTCACCGTAAACTGATTTCCGCCGTCCTCGGCGTGTTCGTGGTGGTGCGTGTCTGCAGTGGACCACGCACCCTCCCTGGACCGATCGGTCCAATCGGTCCGATGCTACCAGGAGACAGCGCGCGCACCCAATCAGGATCCACGGCGCACCCACGTCGCGACCAGGGCGTTCGGCGCCGTTCACCAAAAAATCGCGTGTCTATTTTAGCTACACTCACACCTCGTCTGTTTCTGAAATCACAACCTGTACCTCACTGGAACAAGGCGCACAGTCGTCACATCGTCAGCATAACACATTATAACATAACCACTTACGTAAACAGCATAAGAACTCAGCACCATTTGGTGTAATGAAATAACTCGCTGGAGCTAATGCGCGAAAAAATTTGTAATTGGTGGCCGTATTTGGTTTACTGATGCTACGCGGTATGAGTAACTTTAACTGTCAGGCAAGTGATTCGGGCTACGGCGCATGCCTCACTCACGAGGCAACCTGAGCGATAACGGGCTGTTCCGGATCGACCGACTTGCCTTGCGGGACGTTAGGTTCGAGGGGGCCCTCGCATGCCAAACTCAATGGTCTTTCGGCGCCGTTTCGCGGCGCGCGGGTTGGGTCCGACGTTGTATTCACACTGGACGGGCCCTTGGGTTATCGTGCTGATCGGCTGCGGGGTGGTGGGTCGCGCCCTGCTGTTGGCGCTGTCGGCGCTGGGTTGTTTTGAGTTCATACTCGTTGACCCCAAACGCTACACCGCGGCACATGTTGTATCGGGACAGTGCCAGGAACAGGAAGCGGGGAAGTACAAGACCGAGGTATTAGCACGATTGGCGCGGCGGCACGGTTGTTGCGCGACGTCGGTCGCGTGGGACGTCGCGCAGCTGGGCGAGGGCATCTTTGGGCCTGGTGTGTTACTGGTCACGGCCCTGGACTCACTGCCGGCGCAGCTTGCCGCCAATCAACTCGCACGCCGGATGCGTCTGCCGCTCGTTCGGCTCAACACGGCTCCCACTGTCGATCTCATGTCCGTACGTGTTTATGCGACGCATCGGGCGGACGGCGTTTGCGTGGCGTGCGGACTATCGCGCGACGCGGCACGGCGGAAGACACGCCTTGGCCACGCGGCACCGGTTTCCACGTACGGTTGCGGACCGGGCTCTTCCGGCTTGTTGGCGCAGATGGCAGCACGTCTGGGTCGGAGCGTGATCCAGGCACTGGCTGATTCACGTTCCGCCGCGGCGCCGTGGTGGAATAGTGAATTACAACTGTCCTTACGCAAGAACGCAACGGTGGTTTCGCGTTTGACCCAACGGAACTCGTGCACGACTTGTCATGTGCCGCCATGGGAGAATTTGATTTACTGCTCGCCGAGCGCCGAATCGGCCACACTGCGTCAGTTGATACGGGCGGCGGTCGGTCATCGCGAAGCGTGGGCGCGCATTCGATTTTGCCACGCACTTGCGCGCCGCGCGTACTGCCCGCAATGTGGTAACCGGGTACGAATTCGAACATGGGTCGCGGCCTACAGCCAAACCATCGGCGCGTGTCCGAACTGTGGTTTCGACCTCGTTTCGAAATCGGCAGGATCGGCGTTCTCGTATTGGTCATTGGCATCGCTGCGCGATCTCACGATCCGCGAGCTGGGGCTATTCCCCGGTGGGATCGTGTCGGTGAGCGCGGGTGACCGTGAGTGTTCTTTCGTGTTAGGCGCCCTGCGTGACGGATCGTATGGCCTGGAGAATGGTCTATGATGGATCTCACCCTTGATCCGCTTCAGTGGCGGCCTGAGAATCTCCCGCACGTGCGTGCCCTCATGCAGACCGTTGAGCGCGCCACATCGGTCACGCATTGGCACGCGACGCAGACCGCGTCCGGTTTGCACATTCAATTCGGATTCAGCATGCGTACGTTGGTGCGCAAGCCGTATCACCCGGTGGCGTTGGGCGGGCCGGTCGACGTCGACTTGCGTATCGAGTCCGCGATTCGGACGCCCGCCGCACCAACCAAGGTGGCGGCGCGCTTACATGCTCCATGGCCAGTTTTTCATCCCGCCGTGTCGATCGTTGGGACCCCCTGTTTGGGCATACTGGATCGTGCGCTCCAAGCCGGTCTTGAACTCGATGTGGCCGCGGTCGTTTTCTTGCTGTGGGATGGACTTCACTATTTCCCGGGCGCGTTCACGCTCGACACCGGCACCGCGATGAACCCGAATGCACAACAGTTTGCACTCCAAAACGCAACTCAATTGCCGCTGGACTCGACGCCACTCTTCTTCGCCGAACCGGCCTTGCGACTGGACGAAGAACCGATCATACCCCTTGACGCGCGCTGGTTGCCCGCGGAACAACTGCCAGGCGATGTGCACTGGCAACGGATTCACCAGCAACGCATCGAAGCGAAGGAACAGGCAAAGCAAAACGAAGACGAAGCCATGCATGATGACGAGGACCGCGCATGACTCGACTCTCACAAAGGTGAGAAAAGAG
>CAZSOG010000105.1:0-9591 GCA_964607555.1 uncultured Pirellulaceae bacterium
TTTCCGATCTTGATCGCTGTGCTCGATTCGTCACGTCGCATCCAACCGCGGACGGCCGGTCAAGCGCGGTACGTCGAAGCGATCCGAAACCAGGATCTGATTCTTGCCACGGGGCCGGCGGGGACGGGAAAGACCTATTTGGCCGTAGCCATGGCGGTGGAAGCCTTGAAACACCGCGCGATTCGCAAGATCGTTTTGGTGCGACCGGCGGTGGAGGCGGGCGAGAGCATCGGTTTCTTGCCGGGGGACATGCAAGCCAAGATCAACCCCTATTTGCGTCCTCTCATGGACGCGTTGCACGAGATGATGGACCACGAGCTCGTGAAAGAGTACATGGAACGGGACGTCATCGAGGTGATTCCGATGGGCTACATGCGTGGCCGCACGTTGAACGAGGCGTTCACGATACTGGACGAGGCCCAGAACACGACGGTCTCGCAGATGAAGATGTTTCTGACGCGCATGGGTGAAGGATCGAAAATTGTCGCCTCTGGCGATGTGACGCAAGTCGATCTGCCGCACCACACGCGTAGCGGTCTCACCGACGCCGTGGAACGGCTCCGGTCGATTGCTGGGGTGCGTGTCGTTGAGCTACATCAGTCGGATATCGTTCGGCACCCACTGGTGCAGAAGATTGTTGAAGCGTACGACGACAAATCCGGACGGCGCGTTCGCAAGTCACGCCGCTAGGAGCCCACGATGTCTGGCACTTCCAAACTGACGCGGTCCGAACATGTCGCCTCATTGGTTTTACCACCGGGCCGTTTCGCGCTCACGGTGAGTTTATTACGACGTGGCGACGTGATGTTGAAGCTCAGTCTATGCATTCTGGCTGGTTTCGTCATGTGGCTCATTACCGGCGCATGGGTTCCGCCGTTTGGTTACCGAACGGGCGAGATCCCGGCGCGTGACATCGTCGCACGCATCGCATTTGAGATACCCGACCCACAGGCCACCGAGCAGCTTCGCAAACAGAAACGGAGCGAAATGGCGTGTATTTACGTGCATGACGATCGACCGCTGAAAGAGCTGCGATCGGCCCTTCAAGATCGCATCTTTCGCATTTTGGCGGCGAAGTCGTATGACCATGTCGATCCGGCGGTATGGCGTGAATTCATGCCGGACGCCGCCGCCAAAGGCGCAGGATCGGACACGGCGAAGGCCGTGTTCACGCAACTCAGCGCGGCGTTGCACGACAATGCCAGCTTGGCGCAGTTTGATCGGGCCGTGCAGCGGGCATTCGAGCAATTCGAAGAGACGGGCCTATTGAAAGGACTGGAGCACCGCCCCGACGACGGTAGCCAGATTTCGATTCTCGAGTATCCCCAGGGGCGCCCCGACGCGTTGCGCCGCGTCGACGTCGGTGACGTCCGTATCGCGGAAGCGACGGCGGACATGAAGAACCGGCTGGAACAGGAGTTCCGCGCGACCGGGTTCTCGGCGGAACATGTCGCGACCATCGTATCCTTGGTCGACAATTGGCTGAATCGGCACGGGCTGCCGACCACGTTGAAGCTGGACCCGAAGGCCACGCAGCGGCGCATGGATGAGGCGTTGCAGAAGGTGCACGTCAGTAAGTTGATATCTCCGGGTGACAAGCTGGTTTCCGGGGGCGTGATGTTGGGACCGCGCGACGAGACACTGTTGCATCAGGAATACCGCGCCCGCGTGGCTGCCCTGACCATCTGGCAAAAGGTCGCGTACAGCCTGGCGACTTGCGGCATGTACATGGCGCTCTTCGTGCTGTGCGGCACATATATCCACTTCCATCAACCGCATGTGCTTGCCAACATGCGAAAGTTCGCGGCGCTGCTCGGCGCCGTGGTCGTCGCGGTCGCTCTGGGATGTATTGCTGGAGTGGACGCATGGCAAGCGGAGGTCGTGCCGGTCACGCTTTTCGGAATGACGATCACGATCGCATACGGTCGTGACCTCGCCCTGCTACTGTCATTCGTCGTCGTCTTGGTCCTCTGCCTATCGCTCGGCTTCAACCTGGGACAATTCGTGGTGTTGGTCGCGACCGCGGCGACTGCAATCTTGTTGCTCGGTCGAATACGCAGTCGTCCCAAGCTGATTTATATCGGCGCCGCGGCCGGGGTGGCGGCCCTGCTGTCAACGCTCGGCATCGGCATCATGACGGGGCGTCCCCTGGGCCTGGCGGAAGTCGTGATAACCACTGGCGTGGCGACGGTGTCCCCCGGCACGCGTGTCCTGCAACTCGTCTCGCATGCGGCATGGAACGGCGCGGCGGCGGCCATGGCCGGTGTGATCATGACCGGCTTGCTGCCGTTTGTCGAGCGGCTGTTTGACGTCCAGACGGATATCAGCCTGTTGGAACTCGGCGATGCCGCGCATCCCTTGCTCCAGGAGTTGGCGCGCCGCGCCCCCGGAACGTACAACCACTCGATTACCGTCGCCTCCATGGCCGAAGCCGCCGCGGAGGCGATCGGCGCCAATGGTTTGCTGGTCCGAGTCGGCGCGTACTTTCACGATATTGGCAAGGTGTTCAAACCAGCCTATTTTATTGAAAATCAAGATCGCGAAACGAATCTGCATGAATCGCTGATGCCGGCGATGAGCACTTTGGTCATCATCGCCCACGTGAAGGATGGCGCCGACCTGGCACGTCAGCATCGCCTGCCGCAGTCCATTATCGACTTCATTGAACAACACCACGGCACGACGCTGGTTGAGTATTTCTACCAACAGGCAACGCGCCGGCAGGCCGAAGATCCGGATAAGGAAGATGTCCAGGAGGGCAGTTATCGTTACCCCGGCCCCAAACCACGCACCCGTGAAACGGGCGTGCTCATGCTCTCCGACGCGGTTGAGGGGGCGAGTCGCACGTTGGTCGACCCGACCCCCGCGCGGATTGAAAACCTGGTTCGACAGATTGCCATGAAACGCCTGATGGACGGCCAGTTTGATGAGTGTGGCATTACTCTGCGACAGCTCAGCACGATTCAAGATAGCTTGGTAAAATCGCTGATGGCCGTTTACCACGCGCGCGTGAAATACCCCAATCAGGATACCGCGTGAATGTGAAATCGGACTCGTTGCATTGTGGCGACCGGCCATGCACGAGTACCGGCGGCTCGTCAGGGATTTGCCATGATCAAAGTCGACGTTGCGAACTGTCAGCCACGTATGGCGATTGACGCGAACCGCTTAGTCAAGACGACCAAGGCGATTCTGGCGGAACATGGACCGGAGCGGTGCGAAATAAGCTTGACAGTCGTCGATGACGCCGCCATGCACCGATTGAATCGACAATACCTGCAGCATGACTACCCCACGGATGTGCTCAGCTTTCCGTTGGAACAAGACGATGGCCGACTGGAGGGCGAGGTCATTGTGAACGCCGACATGGCGTGCCGCGCGGCTGCACAGTACGGTTGGTCGGCGGAAAATGAACTGTTACTTTATGTTATTCATGGCCTGCTGCACCTGGTCGGCTTTGATGATCACGATGACTTGGACCGCAAGTCCATGCGTGATCAGGAAGACCACTTCATGGGTCAGTTTGGCAAGCCGATCGTGGCCCCCATATCGCGCCCGGATGATTGAACGCGGGCCGGCCGCATGGCATTGGCCGGTGCCTGGCGTCGCCGGGAACCGGCAAGGAGATGGTGATTTGTCCGCAAAGTCCCTTTTGTTCCGATGGTCGATCTGGCACGCCACGGGAGGCAACCTCCGGTGATCCCCTCGTACCTGTTGATCTGGCTCGCGGCCGGCGTTCTGCTGACCGGCCTGGGGGGCATCGGCACGAAGGCCCTGTACGGCTTCTCCCGGCGCCAGATGGAACTGTATTGCCGGCGCCGTAATCGACGCGCTCTGTTCGACGAAATACTCGATCGGCACGAGACGATGGCGGTCGCCGCCGAGACGCTGCAGGTGGTGGGAACCGTGATCATGATCCTGGCGACGGGCCTCTGGTTCTTTCCGGACGGCACGCGCGTGGCGGCCGACCAGCAACACATCGCGAGTGTCGCAGTCACGGCAATCATCGTACTGCTCGCATTGACCACTTGGATACCCTGGGCGATCGTGCGCGTCGGCGCCGCCCCTCTGCTCTATCATACATGGCCGCTGTGGAAACTGATCGCATGGATTCTGTGGCCCCTGGCGCGCGGCGTGGAACTGGTCGACGGACTGGTCCACCGCCTGGCCGGAAAGGACGAATCTCCCGAAGACGAGGAAGAAGCATTTGAAGACGAAGTCCGCACGATCGTCACCGCCGGGATGCGCGACGGACTGCTGGAAGCCGACGCGCGCGAAATGATCGAGGGCGTGATGGAGCTGGGGGACGTCGATGTGGCCGAGATCATGACGCCACGCAGCGAAGTCGACGCGCTCGATATCGAAATGACGTGGAACGATGTGTTGAAGTTTGTCGTCGAGGTCGGACGGACCCGGATTCCCGTGTATGAAAAGACGCTCGACCGAATCGTTGGCATTCTCTATGTGAAAGACATCTTGGCCCAGTGGTCCGAAGACACCGGACAGCCGCGCAAACCGTTGCGCGACGTGCTCCGTAAACCGTGGTTCGTGCCGATGACAAAACGGGTCGACGACCTGCTGCGCGAATTCCGGCGGACGCGGAGCCACATGGCCATTGTCGTTGACGAATATCGTGCCCTGGCCGGGGTCGTGACCATCGAGGACGCATTGGAGGAAATCGTCGGTGAAATCGCCGACGAATTGGATGACGAGGAAGAAATCGATCTGGTGCGGATCGACCATTCGACCGTCGAAGCCGATGGCCGCGTGCATATTGACGAGTTGAATGAACTGCACGGATTGAACCTGCCCGAATCCGATGAATATGATACGATCGCCGGGTTCATCGTAAGCCACTTACGCCGGATCCCGCCTGCCGGCACGGTGTTTCATTGGCAACGTCTTCGTTTGACCGTATTGAAGTCCACGCCGCGGCGCATCGAACGGGTCCGAATCCAGTTGCTGGAAGAGCCGGCCGCCGACCGCCAACAGGACCAGCACGACCGACCGGTAAACTAGGTACGGCAAACCAGGTACCATGCTGACATGTCGAGCGAAAAAACGCATGCCATTGTGTTGCGAGTCATTGATTTCAGTGAGACGAGTTGCATTGTAACGCTATTTACTCGGGATTTTGGGAAAATAGGCGCTCTAGCAAAAGGAGCGCGACGTCCCAAAAGTCCTTTCGAGTCTGCTCTTGACCTGTTGGCCGTTTGTCGCATAGTGTTCCTACACAAATTGTCTGACTCGCTCGACTTGTTGACGGAAGCCAAGTTGGAGCGTCGCTTTCGCGCCGCCCAGCAAGACCTGTCGCGTCTGTATGCCGGCTACTACGTTGCCGAGTTACTGCGCGAGATGACCGACACGGGAGACCCTCATCCGGAGCTGTTCCGGGCCGCCGATTTGACCCTGGAGCAGCTGAACCGGGAGACGCCAGTCGCGTCCCTGGTTCCGTGGTTTGAATTAACGGCGTTACGTGTTCTGGGGCACCTGCCCGCATTCGAGACATGTGCCGCGTGTGGGCGTGCCATTTCGGCATCACCTGGCGGGCGTGTGCCTTTTGGAATTCGTGCGGGCGGTGTTCTCTGTCCGGCATGCCGGCCTGGCCAGCGGCATGTGATTGGTGTGACGCGTGGTGCGATGACGACCTTGCGGCGTTTGGCGGCGGACCGTGCGGGGCACGGCCTGCCGGCCACCATGGAAACGGCCACACGTGGCGAAATACGAGGTGTCCTGAATCAGTATCTTTGTCACTTGTTGGGGCATCCGCTACGGATGCACGACTACCTGACGCACATTTGAAACGGATTGTTTGACTCGAAATAGAACTGAGAGCCTGCCACAAAACAGCTTCGGCAGAGCGTTCCTTCGCTTCCTCGACGGACGTGGACGTCCGTCGCGCAGGGTGGAACGCGAGTTTTGGGACGGGGTCTTGGGACAGGGAAGTCCGGAATGCCCATACAACAACGACGCTCGGTTTTCTACGCCCATTTGTTCGTGACCGTCCTATGTGCCGGCTGTTCGTCACTCGCCGTCCATGAAGTCAAGGCGGACAAGACCACCGACCAGAAACCGGCTGTGCGGCAGGCATCGTACGAGGATCCTGGTGGGGCGCGCGGCGCGACCGCCACGCCTCTGGTTGATGTGAAACCTGACAAACCGTTGTTGAGCATGGACGATTTCAACCCGGCGAATCTCGGTAAGACGTTCGCCAAGCTGACCGGCAGTGGTCCGAACCGCGATGCGGCACGCGAAATCTACGCGACCGGCGAAGATCTCTATCGGCAGGCACTTGCCGCGCGGGCGGCCAAGGAAACCGACAAGGCGCGCAAGTTGTTCGCGCGCGCGGCCGACCAATTCGCCACCGCCGCCGAACGCTGGCCGGACTCCGCACTCGAGGAAGATGCGTTGTTTCACGCCGAAGAAGCGCATTTCTTCACGGACCAGTACGTCCAGGCAACCGAGGATATTGAGCGTCTGATCAAGAAATACCCGAACACCCGGTATCTCGATGTCGTTGGCGCACGCCGGTTTCTGATCGCGAAGTACTGGTTGGACCTGGACGCGGCGAAGCACCTGGGCCCGGTCACGATCAATTTGACCGATCCCACGCGACCGCGCACGGATACGTTCGGATATGCGATTCGCGTATTGGATAAGATGCGCCTGGACGACCCCCTGGGCAAGCTGGCGGACGACGCGACACTCGCCGCCGCCAATGCTTATTTCGAACGTGGGGATTTCATGAAAGCGGATAACTACTACACGGACCTGCGCACCAGCTTCCCGAGCAGTGAGCACCAGTTTCTGGCCCATTTCCTGGGCATCAAGGCAAAACTGGAGAGCTACCAGGGCCCCGACTACGCGGGCACCGTGCTCGATCAGGCCCAGAAACTGATCCAGCAGACACGCCGGCAGTTCCCCGCCGAAACACGCCAGCACGCGGAGGACATCGATCGCGCCGAACGCGAGGTGCGGTACCGCAAGGCGGAACGGGAATGGTTCATGGCGCGGTACTACGCGCGACGCCATGAGTATGGTGCCGCACGATTCTACCTCAACCTCATCTTGAAGGACTATGGCCATACGCCGTTTGCCGAAAAGGCCCGGCAACAATTGCCCCAGATCGCCGGCAAGCCGGCCGAACCATCCCAGAAAATGGCCTGGCTGGTCAAGCTGTTCCCGGACAATGAGGCCGGCAAACCACTGATTGCGACGGCCCCATCGAAGACCACGCGTCGCTAGACGATGCCACGGATTCATAAACCGAGCGCGAGCTGAGTCGCGGCGTGCCGCGCACCACCGATCGAGATGCGGTCCCCCACGTAACATGAGAAACCATGAACGGTCACGCGAACATGACGCCCCGTGCGAATACGCGGCCTTGCCAGCCGGCACGTCGACGCGCGTCCGGACGCGGCATGCGGTTGTCGCTCTGGTCGGTCGTCGTCCTGGGCCCCGTGCTGCTCGGCTGTGCCGGCTACCAGGTTGGCAACCGGACGCTCTATCGCACCGACATGCGGACCATCCATGTGCCGGTATTCTACTCCAATAGCCTGCGTCCCCACCTTGGCCAATGGCTGACCGAGGCCGTGGTCAAGGAAATCGAGTTGCGCACACCGTACAAGGTCGTGCACGATCCGATGGCCGACAGTATTTTGACGGGCCGTCTAACGCACGATATCAAGCGGGTCCAGTCGGAAGATGTCAACGACGAACCACGCCGGTTGCTCTATACGCCGATGGTGAATGTCACCTGGATTGATCGCCAAGGTCAAATCCTCATGAACAACACATTCGATATTTCGGCGGAATTGGTACCCGAGGCCGGCCAGTCGATCACCGCGTCGCAACTCGCCGGAATTCGGCAAGTGGCCGCACGGATCGTCTCCGAAATGGAAGCACATAACTGGTAGGCCGAATATGAGTGCCACCGCCCCCGCGAGCTACTGGCAACTGCGAACTCGACGGTTGACGCTGGGACGACTCCCCTTGCTGATGGGGATCGTGAATGTCACGCCGGACAGTTTTTCCGATGGTGGCGAATTCCTCGATCCCGATCAGGCCGTACGGCAAGGCCTGTCCCTGGTCGCGCAGGGCGCCGACCTGTTGGATATCGGCGGCGAAAGTACGCGCCCGTACGCCACGCCCGTTTCCGCCGACGAGGAGCTACGGCGTGTTGGCCCGGTCATCCGGGCACTGCGCCGCGCGACGGACGTACCGATTTCCGTCGATACGTCCAAAGCCGCCGTGGCCCGCGCCGCGCTGGACGAAGGTGCCGAGATCATCAATGACGTCACCGGCCTGGAGAGTGACCCGCGCATGCTCGATGTCGTGCGACGGGCCGAACCGGGGGTCTGCGTGATGCACATGCTTGGTACGCCGGCCACCATGCAGGACCATCCGAATTACACGGACGTCGTCCGGGAGGTCAGCCAGTACTTACGCCGTCGACGTGACGAGCTGGTGGCATGTGGCGTCGCCCAATCACGAATCTGCCTGGACCCGGGGATCGGGTTCGGCAAGTCGACACGTCACAACCTGGCGCTCTTGACACACGTCGCCCGGCTCCGCGAATTAGGGTGTCCGGTTCTCATCGGTCATTCGCGCAAGGGGTTTATCGGTCGCGTCTTGGCGGATAACCAGACGGATCGGACGGCGGGGACGATTGGTGTCGCGTTGGCCGTCGCACTCCAGGGAGCGGCCATTCTCAGGGTCCACGACGTCCAGCCGGTGCGTCAGGCACTCCAGCTGTTCGCCGCCTGCGGCGTCCTCGAAGCGATCGACGAAACCGGCGCATCCTAATGCGGGCTCCGCCCGCAAGGGTGAAGGCTGGAGGCTGGAGACTGGAGGGTTTGCGGCGTAAGGTCTCGGGAAAGACAGGCGCGCACGGTGCGCGCATATTACCACCTACGATTCTAATGAGGCGCTGCCTCCAACCAACGGACGGATCCCCACGCTGCAGCAGCCAAGTGTTCGACCGTGTTCGGGGTGCGGTGTACGACGGACATCTTTGTCCGTCCGCACCCCGTCCACAACCTGTGCGTGGTCCGACTCAAGATCATCAAATTTCCGCCCACAAGGTCTCTAATGCGGGCTCCGCCCGCAACTCGGCTGCCCTCCCGCCCCCACCCGGGCAAGCTCGGTGGCGAAGGGGACGGCGTGAGCGAGGGACGCGTGAGGGATTCCTTCTGCGTCTAAACGGCTTTCCACCGAGACAAGCTCGGTGGCGAAGGGATGCGTGAGGGGTTCCTTCTGCGTCTAAACGGCTTTCCACCGAGACAAGCTCGGTGGCGAAGGGACGCGTGAGGGCTTTCTGCGTCTAAACGGCTTTCCACCGAGGCAAGCTCGGTGGCGAGGGAGGGGGTGTGTGAGAGGGACGCGTGAGGGATTCCTTCTGCGTCTAAACGGTTTTCCACCGAGGCAAGCTCGGTGGCGAGGGAGGGGCGTGTGAGAGGGACGCGTGAGGGATTCCTTCTGCGTCTAAACGGTTTTCCACCGAGACAAGCTCGGTGGCGAGGCGCCGGCGTTCCCGCCGGGCGCTGCTTCCCACCGAGCTTGTCTCGGTGGAGGCAGATTTAGCCGTAGCCA
>CAZSOG010000106.1:0-9588 GCA_964607555.1 uncultured Pirellulaceae bacterium
CTTCGACTTTTCTACGGCCTGCCGGATTCATGTTGAGTGTTGCAGACTTTCCAGGGCGGTATCATGAGTGTTGATCAGTGAAGATTAGTGTTCCTTGATAGCAGATGCCGTGATCGGCTACCTATATTCTTGCCCCCTCTTCCTGCGCGCGCCGCGGACGCGCGCGCTGCGCCCACGCGGCTGCAACGCTGGCAGCAAGACCCGTTTCAACAGGCCACTCCCGGTCTATCCGGTAGCTGGAAAACGGCGTGCATCACAAATCGCATCGCGAATTCCGGCACCGGTGGCGAAAAACTTGCCGCCGCCGTGTCTTTTTGAATTGAAACGATTAAACTGAAGCGCTCGAAGTCACGCCGTGTCGATGGAAAACTGCACGGCGGAAACGCTCCCATGTGCCCAAGACCAAGGAGTCGGCGATGCGAGTACTTGAAGGACAGCAGGTGCTGATGCGTATCTTCATCGGCGAAGGTGATCGATTTCATCACCAACCCCTCTATCGAGCGCTGGTGGAAATGTTCCGCCGTAAGAAGATTGCCGGCGCGACCGTACTGAAAGGAACGCTCGGCTTCGGCGCCGAAAGCCACGTGCACACCGCACAGTTGCTGCGATTGAGCCAGGATCTACCGGTCGTGGTCGAGGTGGTCGATACGCAAGAGCACATCGACGCCGTGATGCCCGAGATTGACACGATGGTAAGCGATGGGCTGATCACGTTGGAAAAAGTGCAAGTCGTGCGGTACGCCGCCAAAGGCTCGTAACCAACCCGGGCTGCGGAAGAGTGGCACCCACGAACCCCCACGCATGGTACGAATAAGATGACGTGTGCCGGTTGGGCCACCTGGCGTGACACGGTTTGAGTCACTCGCCGGCCGCCAGCGCCAGCGCGCCGTGGACGACGACATCTTCGCCGAGCTCGGCCGAACGTAGCGCAAAAGTGTCGCGCAGTGGCGGCATGACATACTGTCGGATCTGTTCGAGCAGCGGGCCCAGGAACAGGTTCCTGTCCATTTGCGCGACGCCGCCGCCGATAACGAGCACATTCGGCGACAAGAGCGTGACGACTTGGGCCAATGCCCAGCCATAGGTCCGCAGTGCATTGTGCAGGACGGTACGGGCCAGAAGGTTGCCTTGCGCCGCCGCTTCGGCCACGATCTTGCCCGTCAAACGGCCGGCGTCCCCACCACACGGTTCAAGTAGCTGGGCAATGGCATGCGCGTGCGAACCACCATCGTCGGCAACGTACCGTCGTGCCTGATTCGCGAGTGCCCAGCCGCTGGCAACCGACTCGACGGTTGCGTTCGAATCGACCGCGTCCGGACCGGGCCGCAAGTGGCCCACCTCGGCTACCGCGACACCGCTGCCACCGGTGTAGAGACGTCCTTCGATGACGAGCGCCCCGCCAATCCCACTGCCGACATTGCTGTAGAAAACGACGTGCGCAGCGCGACCGGCGCCGAACCGCGCTTCGGCCAGGCCGGCCAGATTCGAGTCATTCTCGATCACGGCGGGCACGCCCAGCGTGGATTCGCACCAGGCGCCGAGTGGAAAGTCATCCCATCCCTCGATTTGGAAGCTGTGGATCGTGCGGCCACGTTGCGCGTCCACCGGGCCGCCAAACCCGATACCGACACGTTGGACAGCGTGTTCTCTGACCAACTCGGCGCCAAGGTGTGCGATCCTTTGGCGTATTCCTTCGGCACCCTGGTGCCGGTCCACGTCGCGACGCACCAAAGTGACGAGTTTACCGTCCTGCCCGGTGCCGATCCCGAACTGCAGTTTCGTGCCACCAATCTCTATGCCAAGCAACACCATTCCACCGCTCCCATTGCCTGCCGCACGAGTTCAAAACTCGGGCGGCCGTGCGTGCGGCCCCACCACCAGCAGATTGTTCGGTAACATCTTCTGCACGGATTCCATGAAGCTGCCAAACATCAGCTCTTTCATGACCCCGTGCCCAAACGTCCCCACCACCGCGAGGGAATCGTGATGCACCGCGTAGAGGGCGTCCTTGAGGTCCTGATGTTCCATGAACAACCAGTCGACATCCCCAGATTGGACCGGCTCGTACAATCCGGCCTCCTCCATTCGTTGGATATACTGTTCACGCTTCTTGGTCGTCACATAAGTGAACAGGGACATCGGCAACCCGGTTTTTTCACGCAACGCATACCCGATCCGCAGGGCCGTGACCGCGTTTTGGGAGCCACCGAAGAAAACAACGATGCGCTGCCATTCCTTGTACACGGGCGTCGGGATCAACACCGGGAACTCCGCGTGATGCGCGATCTCGCGGACGCGTGGCCCGATGTGTCCGAGACTGACCTTGGTCGACATGTCGCTGATCGTTCTGGGACAACACATAACGCCGAAATCCACTGGTATGTCGGGCAGCGTGGAAGCGGTGAATTCCGTCGGGGTCAGGAAGCTGACCGTGACTCCGTGTCGGCGTGCCAACTCCAACGCATGATCGCGTGCCGTGTGCTTCGATCGCAGAAAACTCGCGTTGAGATCCACGGTGACGACGGCCGACGGAAAATACATCAGGAACTGCGGATGTTCCGGAAGGTAGACCTTGAGGTTCATACCGACGGTCTTGCTGAAATAGATCGATTGCAGATACGCTTCCTTACCGAACGGCGTGTTTCGAAAAACATGCAACACTTCGTTAATCATTGTTCCGTGCCTCCTGGTGTGGCGATGAACCACACTGCAAAATACGTTCTGTCACGCTCGGGACCGAAGCGACGGTCTGGAACGTGTGGTAGGTCTTCCAGCCTTGTCCGGACCAGAGAGAATTCGGCTCACCAATACCTTATCGTAGTCGTTCACGACATCTGCTATCAAGGAACACTAATCTTCACCTGATCAACACTGATGATGCCATCCTGGAAAGTCCATAACGCGCAACATCAAGCCGGCAGGTCGTGGAAAAGTCGAAGGCATTTCAAGATGAGTTCTTCCGGTATTAGCGAGAATTAGTGTCTATTAGTGTTCCTTTTCTTCTGGCCCGTGAACAGTTACACTCACTCTTCTTCTTCCTCGGCGATCAGTTCACGCCGGTAGTAATCGAGTAGCGTCGCCTTGGAGATCAAGCCCAAGAACCGGTCGTTATGAACGACCGGCAGGCTCCAGGAACGCGTTTCTTCAAAACGCCGCATCGCTTCCAGTAGTGATTGATCCGGCGAAATGCGTGGCGGATCACGATTCATGATGTCCGCGACCACTACGAGATCATACAGACTGGCATCGAATAGATACAGCCGGATATCATCCAAGTGAATCATGCCCAGGAATAACCCGGTTTGGGGCGCTTCGACGGCGAAATAGTTGCGGTGCGAGTGCCTTACGATCTTGACGAAATCGCGCAGACTCAGATTGGGCTGGACCACGTGGCAGTCACGTTCCAACAGGTCCATGACATTCAGTTCCGACAGGATCCTGGAATCCGTCCGTGGCTTGAGCAGCGCGCCACGTTCCACCAGCTCATGCCGGTAGAACGAATAGGGTTCCGCTAATTGGCTCAGTGTTGATGACAGGACGGAGACCAGAACGACGGAGACCAGCACGTCGTAGCCCCCGGTTATTTCGACGATCAGAAACACGCCCGTCATCGGTGCTTGCAATACGGCGCTCATGACGCCCGCCATGCCGAGCAAACTGTAGTAGGCCTCGCTCGACCAGGCCACGCCCGGGAACATCGCCACCAGGCCGCGTTGAAATAGCAGACCGGTCAGACTGCCAACAACGAGGCACGGAGCGAAAATTCCTCCGGAACCGCCGCTGCCGATCGTCAGGGACGTCGTCGCGACCTTGGCCACCAGGTAGACGCCAATGAGCAGGAGGCCTGGCGAGTAGTTCCCATCGATCATGGTGCGGACAAACTCGTAGCCTTCTCCCAAAGCGTCCGGGAACGCCAAACCGATCGTGCCGACCAACAGGCCTCCCGCCGCCGCGTGCATCCACGCCGAACCAGGCGACTTTTCGGTGCGCCGATGGACCAGGCGAACCAACCGTACCAGAAATATCGCCGAGATTGCCGTCATGACGGCCAAACCCATGCAGGCTACCAAATCCGGCCAGCTGACGCTAAACGAGCGGTGCTCGAACGGTATCTGATTGCCCTGAAGCAACCGGCTCACCTCGGTCCCGACCACCGATGCGATGGCGATCGGGACGACCGAAACCGGCGCCCATTCTTCGAGGATCGCTTCCATCGTGAAGATGATCCCGGTCGCGGGCGCGTTGAAAATCGCGGCGATCGCCGCGGCGGCACCGCAGCAGACCGTGATGATCCGCTGGCGATCGTCCAGGCCGAACCAGCGCGCGACATTCGATCCAATGCTCGACCCGCTGACCACCACCGGCGCTTCCGGTCCTGCCGATCCGCCGCTGGCGATCGTCAACAAGCATGCCACCAGACGTGAAAAACTCGACCGCAAGCGGAGCAGGCCGCCGTGGCGGGAAATCGAATAAATGACCTCGGGGACGCCGTGCCCCGCGCTGTCACGGATGATATAGCGGAGAAAGATCACCCCCAACGCCGCGCCGACCGCCGGAATGAACACTCCATACCAACTGTGCCGAAGCGGGGCGAGCAAGTCCGCGACATGCCGCAAACCCAGATTCAAGGCGACCGACGCCGAACCACCAAAGATACCAACCAACACCGCGACCAATACCAGTCGGAGACGGCCATCCATCTGTGAAAAAAATCGCCGCACCAGTAACGGTAAAGTCTCGATCATGATTGCCGAAAACTGCTCGCCATCAACGAGCCATTGTTTGCACGCGGATCAGGGCACTTGTTGGATTGGGCGTCATCATCCGGTTCCCACCGCGATGCCGCCCGCGTCTTGACAAGTATAGACCGCTCGATGTGCCGCTGAAAACTCGAATTCTCGTCCATCCACGGCCTTTGATTCTAGGGGGCAGTGCGCCGGGGGCAAGACGACTGCCACCGACGGACGGGCGCGTCATGACACCTGCACGGTCAACGCCTGCCCGGCGGTGACTATCTCTGGTCGTGCAAGACGGACAACGCACCGCCGTGTGCCGAGCGTTGCAGCACGGGCCGGTTCTATCTTCGCTGTTGATTGGCGGTCACCGATCCGGACCGTCACGCGTTTGCCGGCAGGTGATGTCTGAATGTCGAGTCCCAGGGAAGCAACCTGCACGTGGCCGTGACGCACGGCGAGTGACGCGCTGAACGTTCCGTTGTTGACGTTTTGCGCGTACGTCCCCCAGCCTTCGGCGGCGACAAAGGCACAGCGAAACTGCTCCGGCGAGAGTCGCGGCGCGAACTCGATATGACCTGCTGGGCAGTCGCACCCATAACCGCACACGGCTTGAAAGAGACCATAGCTGGCCATGGCGCGCGAATAATGGTCCGAGCATTCGATCTCGTTGTATGGATTGCGCCGACTTGCGTGGTAACGATCATGGATCGCCCGCGCCACCGCCAAACCATGTTCCAGGACGTCCGGCTGATCGATTCCTTCCCACACCATGTGTGCCGCCGCCTGCCATTCGAAACCGCTCATGCACTCATTGAAGTACATGTATTGCCAGTGCTTTTGCTTCTTTTCGTCGATGCCGCCGCGCGGCCAGGTACACATCAGTAACCCCGCGTCTCCCGCCGCCGCGTACCAACGTCCCGGCTTGAAATGCGCTCGGAACGGCCCGACATCCGGCACGAAATTGTATTTCCATAATGCACGCAACGCCGACAACTGCTTGGTGCGATCAAATAGGTGGCCGAGCCCGACCCAGTGTGCCCAGGTCTGGCCGAAGATCTGGTCGATATAGCAGCCGGGTCCGACGCCGATTGCATCCTTGTGCTTGGGGTCTTCGATCTGTATGAAATACTCGCCGTTGAATGTTTCGAGAATATTGCGTGTTCCCTTGTTCGCGATGATGCCGCACAACGTCGCGAATTCCGTATCGCCCATCTTGCGTGCCATCACCTGACCGGCGCGGAGCGCGGCGAGGTAGAGCGAGCTGGTAAAACTGATCTTGCCGTACCATGCCGCGTCGAGCGTGTTTGGCTGGCTGCCTTCCAGGATCCCGTCCGCATTGCCATCGATCCGGATCATATACTCGATCGCTTTCTTGACCTTGGGCCATAGCTGCTTCAAGAAGCGGTCGTCCGCCGACATCTGATGTTCACGCAGGACTCCGAGGATCCGGCCGCACTGGCCGTCGACGGCGGGCCCGTTGGATTTTTCGAGTCCGGTGCGCATGCCAATCCCGCCATCTTCATGCAGCCCGATGCCGAAATTGACCCGTTGCCGCTCCAGTCGTTCGAGTTCCGGAAAGAGGCGGCTCGGCGCCTGTGCGTAGTGCCACACGTGCGTACAGGTACCGGCACAACATCCAATTCCCTCCCAGGCCCAAAAGCGACCGTCCGCGAAACGATAGCAAGTGGTTGTCGCCAACGTGCCCGTGTTGGCCATCGTCCGATCCAGCAGCCAGTACGGCAGTGTCGAATCGTACCAGGTATCGACCCACGCGCGCGTCGTGCCGGCCAGTCGTTCCCAGTTGGCGGCCAGGTAACGCGTCACGGCAACGGCCGAATCAAACCGGGCCGCGTAGTAATTTCCAACACGCTGGCCACCGACACCGCGACCATACAAGTTCGGAAAGTGCCACGTGACCGCGAAATCCACGGTGGCCTGCGCTTTCGCGTCCAGCTGCACCGTCCGCCCGACCTGGCCGGTCAGCGAATCCTCAAGCCCAACATGCGCCGAGGCCGTTTGCTCGGCTTGGGTTGCACGCGCCGCGTCGCCCGGCACATGGCCAAGCAAAGCAAGTGTCATCGTTCCGAAGTCGTGTTGATCCGCCAGGTCACGTGCCGCCGGTGGCCGATCCGAGAATACAATCTGGTCGACGCCAATGTTGCCCCAGCTCCGCGCGTACGCGTCCACGATCTGGATGCGCGCCTGCCGGCCCTCATACTTCGCGACGCTGAACCCGGTTGGCTGCATGTGATTATCAGATCGTCCGGTAACGGACGCGACCACCTTTCCATCGACAACCAGGTTGACGCACGTCTTACCCTTGTGCGGACCGCCGCCCACGAGCAGGTGGACGAATCGCCGTGGGATCGTGAACGGATCGCTCGTCAGAGTTCCGGTTTGACTGTCTTTCTCCTGGACATCCTTGCCGGGCGCCGTTGCATGGCTGTTCACCACACGTTTGCCTCGCCCCCCCACGTCACCCTGGTAGTCGGGAGTCTTCGTCATTTCGATCGGGCCTTTTCCAAAGGCCTCGCCGGTGGCCGTCCAGCCGTCATACGTCGGCTTCTCAAAGTCCTCGAAGACAATATCCGGACGTTGTGTGGTCGCGACGACTGGCTCGAGTTCGGCCGAGCAGACCAAGGCGGTGAACGCGGCGTCCGTGATCGTACGGTTCCACCGCTGCCCCACCAGATTGCTGCCGGAATCGATACAGATGGGGTTTTCCAAGTACCCAACCAACGTGCACTCGACCGGTTTGTCAGTGCGGTTCGTGACGCGGAAACTCATGGCGGTTGCGGGCAGCGACGAGTCGTCCAGGTTCAACGGAATGAACGGCGAAAATGCTTCGAGCACGACCTCGACGGGGCACGCGGGATCTCGATAGGTCACGCGCCCCAGTGGGTAGCGGCCCTCGAACTTCACGTCGGCGAACCCGCCGCGGTCCAGAGTCCAGTCGCGCTGTCCGATGCGAATCGAAAATCCCTGGCGCATCGGCGCGATCGGCGGCGCCGGCTGGATGTAATTCGCGCCACGTCCCGTTGACACTTTGTCGCCATGATACTCGATCGTTCGCGGTTCGATGCCGTTCTGATCCCGATTGAAGATCTCCCACAACCACAAACGCCCATCACCGCCCAGGTACAACGTGCCCGCGAATAACCCTCCCACCGGCATGCCAATGTGTTGCAGTGATGCGGGATCGCCGTAGACATCCTTTTCGCCCCGCGCGTATAACGACCGCACCCAATGCGCGTCTAACCGCTTATCGGCCGGAATGACCTTGAGGTACTCGTTCGTGTCTTGAAAAGGCCCGGCCATGACCGGCATCGACGATCCGCCCATGCCGGCTGCCGCCGCCAGCCCCGCCAGTTTCACGAAATCGCGGCGCGGCAATTGCGATTCCCGACTGGAACAACATCCGGACGCGGTATCGCATGACCCGGCCGGGGACGGATCCGAAACCCGTTCGGCGCCCAGGGGGATATCACGCATCGCACGTATGCCGTTCGACTGCCGTGGCAAGTTATCGGTTGCTGATCCCGACGCTCGGTCAGCGGGGCAAGGCGTTTGTTCTTTTGCCATTTCAGGTAACCTTCATATGGAATGAATGAACATCCAGTGTGCATTATGCCACGCTGCTCGGCGCGTGTCGACCGGCGCGGCGGTCAAAGACGCCTGGTGGCTGGATTTCAAACCGATGGCTGTGATAGACTGCGGTGCGGCATCCCTTCGTATACGCTGACCATGCGCGCGATGTCAGCGATCTTTTTTCGGACAGACGCAGCCATGAGAGCAGACTGACGGTCATGCAGCACCTCGCACACGAATTGATCCGTTTACACTCGACCGACAACGTCGCGGTCGCCTTGGTCAACTTGCCGCCGGGCGCGGCGAGCCGAGTGGGCACGCGAACCGTGACGGCCACGCAGGTGATTGATCGAGGGCATAAGATCGCCCTGACGCGTATTGCCAAGGACCAGCCGATCATCAAATATGGCGAGACGATTGGGCACGCGACGTCGGCGATTGAGCCGGGCGACTGGGTGCATACGCACAATGTCGAGCTGCGCGATTTTACGCGGCCGGGCGACGCGGCAAGCTGTGTACCGGCAGCGCCTGTCCCACTGACCGGCCACACGTTTCAGGGCTATCGCCGACCAAGTGGCCGTGTCGGCACGCGGAATTATGTTGGCGTGATCTCGAACGTGAATTGCTCGGCTTCCGTTTGTCATCTGATCGCCCAGCGGTTTTCAGAATCCAAGTTGAAGGAACTACCCAATGTCGATGGTGTTGTTGCCCTGACTCACCACGGTGGATGTGGGATGCAGTTTGGCGGAATGGGCCACGAGATGCTCAATCGGGTATTGGGTGGCATGGCGCGGCACCCCAATATGGGCGGATTCCTGCTGGTTGGGCTGGGCTGTGAACAAGCGGCCATGGACTACTTGTTGCGCGAACAAGGCTTGGTACAACTTGCCGCGTCTGGAAGTGCGCCGCAAGATACCGAGAAGATCCCCGTCCTGTCGGTGCAGGGGCGCGGCGGCACGACTCGAACCGTCGAAGCGGGTGTCAACCAGATTGTCGAAATGTTGCCACGGCTGAACGCCATGCGTCGTGAAACCATGCCCGCCAGTCACCTCGTGCTGGCGACCGAATGCGGTGGCTCCGATGCGAACTCCGGAATCACGGCAAACCCCGCGCTGGGTGTCGCCGCGGATCGAATCGTCGCGTGCGGTGGGACCGCGATTCTCGGCGAGACCACGGAGATCTACGGTGCCGAGCATCTGCTGACGCGCCGCGCCGTGTCAACGGCGGTCGCGCGCAAATTGATGGACCGACTCCAATGGTGGAA
>CAZSOG010000107.1:0-9553 GCA_964607555.1 uncultured Pirellulaceae bacterium
CTGGTCGAAGCGACTCACATTATCGCCCGCGGCCATGCTGGCGGAGGTATCAAGCAACAACGCGACCTGGCTATGCTTCAGCATGCCGGGCGCGCGCACGACGCGAATCGGATTGGTCAGGATGGCAATCAGCACCAGCAGAATGAGGCTGCGTAGCATCCAGAGCTCAGGCCGCCGCGGCGGGGCGAGTGGTGGACCAAAGACCACGCGCGCGGTCAACAAGATGACAGCCCCGGCAGCCGCTAACAGGCCAATATGGGTCAGGGATATCGGCGCCAGAAAATCAAACGTGGTTTGTGTTTCCATTGGTTGTATATTGTCACCTTGCGCCCGGTGAGCGAGTTCCGCTATTCTGGTCGTCGCTCGTGCGCCAGGACCTCGAAGTAACGCTCGACCAGCTGCTCGAATCGTGGCGGCACGGCTTCGTGGCCCGAGGCCATCAGGTCGCTCAATAGCAACTCGCGGACCGTCCGCTGGAGTTTCTCAACCATCCGGGTCAATTCGTGGTGATAGGCCGGGGGGGCAACGTAGGAGTAGCCGTTGATCGCGTGGTTTGCGGAATGCTCCCACCCCCATCTTGTTCGCGCCTGGCCCCAGCCGGCGTCACTCATGGCCTGCCGCAGCACGGCCGCTTCGGCGTTGCCGATCCCCGTTTTCTCCAACGCCTGCATCAACGTCTGCGCGTCGAGATGCCATTGCGTGATCTCCGCATCGGATGCCAGGGTCCCCAAACGATCGCGGAGTTGAGCGGTTTGCTTCTCCAGGTGAAGTAATTGCGTTAACCGAGGGGCCACGATGACACCGTGGATGGCGCTCAGCTCATGGGCCAACAGCTCAAGCCGGTCGGCTATTTCACGCGGTTCGGCGCTCACACTGGTCGTCGCACGTTTGTCGGGGCGCTGATTCAGCGTCTGCATCCGTGCCACCAGACTATCTAGCCGGGCGTGCGCTCGCGCGCCGGCAATCTTGGACGCGAGTTCTCCGTCCGCCTCGGCGGCGCGTGCCAGCGCATCGATGAGATCACGGAGCGTCTTCCCCTCCTCTGCCAGCTGACCGAAGTCCCTTGGGCCATTGCCGGTTTGACCATGATTCTGACTCCCAAATTGCGAATCACCATTCCCCGCTGGTGATGCGGACGGGCTGTTGGCGGGGCCGCTTTGCTTGCCGCGTACATTTTGCCGAGATCTGTTCGGCGATCGACTCGCGTCCAAACGATTGGCCAATGCACGAACAGTTTCCGCCAACTCCGCCGCGAGGTCGCGCGCCGCACCGACCCTGCCCGCGATGTCCCGTGCGCTGAGCCCTGCCACGTGTCGAGCCAGTTCGCTGAACTGGCGGCGCGCGTCACCCGCGGACTCTCTGGCTGTGTCCGAGTCACCGCGTGCCAGTGCATTGGCTGATTCTTCGGCACGCTGCGTGCCGCGCGTCATGCGGCGGCGTGCGAGTTCGGTTAGTTTGTCGATGTTCTGCATCATCTGTTGTAATTCGTAGGCGTCCAAGACGATCTCGTGTTGGCGCTGTTCCAACTGACGTCGGTCGATCGGCGTTCCGCTTTTCGGCTGACCACCACTGCCTTCTTGCCCCGCTGTCGGCGCGGCTTCCGCCTTGCCCGGTGAACGTGCTTGCTGTTTCTTCGAAGCATCGTTCCGTTTCGATGGGGAGGGCGGTGATCGAACACCACTATTGGGCAGATTACCGAGGGCGTCTGATTCGCACGGCTGACCGCCCAGGGTCTCGTATACCAGCTGTTCCTTGGTAGCCACGCGTTTCAACTTGCTGGCCAACATTTCGGCCCGCTCGTCATCGTTCTTCGGGTTCCGAAGTTTCTGGATCTGTTCGCGGTCAAACTTCTGACATTCCCTGGCCGATGGGTTCTTGCCGAATGCGCTACGCATGTCGTCACGCGCCTTGACCAACAACGCCAGCGCTTCAACCTGGCCCTTGCGCGCCGACGAAAACTCCCTTCCGTCGAGATATTTCGTGTTGCGCCGCATTGCCGTTTCCGCGCTATACAGGAACTGGCAACGGAAGTTGCCGCGCTGCTCGAGCCCCTTGGCAAGCGCCGCCGTTGCGTCAGCCAACGCATCCTCGAACCGGACATACGCTTCCAGCTGCTGTTGATCGGGCAATGCGCGCCCCAGTGTCCGAACCATGCGCGTGGTGCGGTTCAAACTTAACCGCTGGCGGGCAATCAGCTCTTCGAGCGTGATGCACCGCCCGCCACCCTGTCACGTGCCGCCCATTTTGAAAAACCGTTGAAAGGGACGTATTTCCACGAAACGCAGATTCGTCTCTACCCGTTTGTGTTTGTCCGGATAGTTGTCTTCGGCGAATGCGTAATAGGTGATGGCACTGGACTCCGTAACCGAGAACTCCTCCAGACACAGGAGCTTCGCCAGCGGAGCATTGGTGGTGAGTTGTAAATGACCATCTTCATCTGGTTCAACATGGATGTTGTACTCTTTGGTTATCAATGGCTGCTCAGCGCCGGAATCCACCTGAAACACGATGCCTGCCTTGCTCACGCCGTAGTCATCATGCACGCGGATCCGCATGGGAATTTCCGCCAGTGGGTTCACCTCCCATGCTTCAGGCGGATCCTCGAAATGAATCTGAGGTGGCTGGTCTTTCCGGATGCGAATGTGATACCTCTTTTCCGGCAGTGAAGCACCTTCTCGGGCCGTTGCCACGATCGAGAAGATTCGGTCGCCGCGTGGCTGGAGTTTGGCGGTCCATCCATCCGCGGTAGGTCGCAGGGGCACGTGCACGGGCGCCGGCGGCGCGCCGGCACCCTTCTTGGCTGCCACGGATGGGGCGCTTACCAGAAGATGGGCCTCACGTACATCGCGATCGAATTCCAGCAGCAAGTCGATTTCGCTACCTTCGATGGCGACCAGGTCGCCTTCCTTGACCGTTTTGGGAGGCACGCCGGTATAACGTGGTGGCGTGAGCGTGGCTTCGAACTTCTTCAGTGACAACGGTTTGCGGATTGCGATGTGGTACACGCCATCTTCGAGATCCCCCGCGACGAAACGATAATGAAGCGGCGCGACGAGCTTGTTTAGAGTCAAGCTGTACACCAACTGCCGGCCGTCCGGAGAACGTTGCGAAATGCGTTCGGCGTCAAGTTTGTGTCGTTGCCAAGAGGCCGTGGGATCGTCCACCTTACGCGTCAAGAGAGAAACCGGACGGGCAACTCTTCCCTCGAGAGTCGCGGTGAGCGTAACGTTGTCGCCATGGTCGACCAGCACATCGCCAGGCTCGACAACGAGGGTCGCGTAGGGTCGCTCGATCAGCAGTGCACGTTGCAGGGCCAATCGCCATTGCCAGTCCAGTCCGAGGCCGGCAACCAGCAGAACGATGGGCATGGCAGCCAGCGTGGCGGCCACAAAGGCCTGCCGGCGAGGGACGATTTGGTACAGGTCGAGCAGTTGTGTCTGGATACTGGTTTCTGATTCTAACGCTGCGACCAGCTCAGGCTTGACACCGTCCCGAACAACTTCTTCGGCGGCGTGGCCGGAGAATTGCACGACGGTGCGCGCACGCTGTCCGAGCTGTGGGAATCGAGCTTCCAGTTCTTGGGCCATCCCTGGTCGGCTCCACGACGACAGTGGGCGAACCACGGCGACCGTGGCAACGACCAGCGTGAGTCCCATCGAGATGGCCAATCCGGCCATACGGACGGCGCGCGGCAGTTCCCACGCGTAGTCGGCCGCGGCCAATGCCAATAGCGCGCCAAGGGCAATGAACACGCAATAACAGATTCCTCGCATTATGCGCATCCGCAGCATCGCCGTGCAGGCACCGTCGAAGCGATCAATAAACGGTGAGTCTTTCGCTGGTTGTTGCATGAGGTCGATCCAGTATGCATGCACCGGTGCTCCATGTCACCCGCGATCTTCACCCTGCCGTGCGGTTGGCCAAGAAACTTTCCGCACAAAGCGTGGCAAAGAGGATTAGGAGAACCCAGTACCAGATTTCATCTTGACGCAATTCAACGCCGGCAACGCCCGCCGCGGAGACGGCCGTACCAGCATCCGTTTCGTCTCCGGCCATATGGAATTGGAAATGACGTGCCAGGTCGCCGATCGTCGTGCGATCGGTTTCCGATTCGCGCGCGTTCATGTTCACAATTTCGTGATAACTGCCACGGTCATAAACGCCCGGTTTCACGGGCGGCTCGGCCGGTTCGAACTGATCGGTTTCGCGCGCGCGAATCGGGCCGCCTTCGGTCAATCCGACCAGGTAGCCAAGCAATTGATGGATCACCGGTACGAATAGGCGTGAACACGGCCAATCACTCCAGCCACGGTCGCAAGTGGACGCGAACCAGAGCACTCTGCCACGGCCATGTTTTCGTTCGAGTAGTGCGGGGCTGCCGTCCTGGAACTTCGCCAGGATCCTCGCCCCATCTGCTGGAATGATTTTGCCGAAAGTGCGAAATGCCAGTCGCTTCAGATCGCCAAACTGCGGATCGCGAAACGGCTGGAATACGGGATGCTGCTGGTCCCACTCGGCCAATCGCCAGGGCCGTCCCGACGTGGATTGCGGACCAACAGGTTGGCCCAAGGGGATCCCGGCTTTGGCAAGTTGCCGGTAACTCGTTGCATCGAATCGATCGCCCGCGAAAATCAGCAGGCCGCCGCCCGCTTGCACAAACTCCGCCACTCGACCTGCATCGGCCGCCGACAGGTGAGATTCGTTCGCCAACACGATTGCCGCCGCCTGTTGAAACTCGGGGAGCTGGGCGCCTTCGCCCAACGAGACGACGCGCGGTAAGTAAGGACTGTCGGCGTACGACTCGCTGGGCGGGGCCAACCGCAGGGCGGCCTCCAAGAAGTACGTTTCCGCGGTAATGGGCGAATCCGTGGGATCCCCATCAACCGCCAGCACCTCAGTCGGCGGCGCGACAAGGATGGCCAGGTAGCGGCGGTCATCCAGTGGCAACTCGTCCTCAATCTCGACCATAACGTATCCCTGCCACAGCCCAGCATCCAATTCAGGTAATTCGAATTCGACGGTCCCGCTCGCTCCAGGTTCCAGGTTTATCCGGCTGCGCCAGTTTCGTTGCCGATGCGCCTGTTGCATGTGCAGGACCACCGGTGTGTTGGTGAGCGCGAACCGGCTGGCGTTGAGCACCGTCGCGTTGACCCTGATCGACTCATGGGGACGCACGACCGTTTTGGAGGGCGTCACGCGTGTCACCGCCGCATTCCGCGGATAAGGCTGACCAAAATCGAGCACGTGCACGCGTACATCGTCGGGGATCGGTTCCGCCGGCGTGCACCCCAGCCCACTCTGCTGCAGGTCAGTCAGCAGATAGATTTCTTTGCGCGTCTTCCGTGACTGCAAGCAAATGTCGCGTGCCCAAGCCAGCGCCGCGCCGTAATCGGTCGTTGAATTGCCGAGCTGCGATGACGCTCCCGCCAGCGATAACAACGGTAACGGCCCGGAATCAGCACCAGCCGCGACAGGTCGCACCGCGGAATCGAAAAATGCCAGATGCATTTCCGTGCCCGTGCCGTAACGGCGCAGAAACCGCCGCGCCTGATCGATGGCCAGGTCGAGTGATCGCCCACGCGTGCTTTCCAGGTTCATACTCCCGGAACGATCGATCAGCATGACCACGAGCTGATCGTCGCCCGCTCGCCGCAGGGCAAAGAGAAACGGCCGAGCGAACAAGATCGCCAGCAAACCGACGGCACCCATGCGGAGAGCCAACAGCAACCATCGCTTCAGCCATTTCCGCCGCGCACTCTCACTGAGCGAAATCCGCAGGAACCGCAGTGTCCCTAGATCCACTCGACGTCGCGGCCGCGCGAAGACCAGGTGGATGATAACAGGCACGGCGATTGCCCCCAGCGCGGCGAGGAATCCGGCCCGAACGAAGCCCATCGTGCTATTGCCTCAGTAGGATTTAGAACGTTTCACCAGATAGTCAAGCAACCCTTGATCAAGCGGGTCCGCGGTCGTCAATTCCACACGATCGATCCCGCGGCGCCGACATTCGGTATCGATCTGCACACACCATTGGCGAAAGGCCTTCCGGTAGGCCTGTTGAATGCCCTCAGCCTGAGCCACGATCTCGCGACCGGTTTCGAGGTCATGGAACCGGATACTGCCGCTAAGTGGCAGGTCGCGTTCCCACGGATCGAGTACGTGAAATATCAGCACCTCATGGTTCCGATAACGCAGATGTTCCAGTCCGTCGACAATCGCGGCAACGTCGTCAAACAGATCGCTGATAATCACGACCATGCCGCGACGGTTGGCCAGTTCGGCGGCTTGATGCAGTGCCCGGGAAGCATCGGAGGGCGGCCGAACGGTTGTCGCCGCGATAGTACACAGAATATCGTCGAGTTGCTGAGGTTTGGCTCGTGGTGCCAGATACCCAACCACGGAATCAGCCAGAAGTGTCAACCCAACAGCATCGTGTTGTTTCAACGCCAGGTGCGCCAGCGCGGCAGCCAAAGCGGACCCGTACTGCAGTTTGCTGCGGCCGGAATTTGCACATTCCATCGACCCACTTACGTCCAGGAGCAGGTAGACATTCATGTTCGTGTCAGCGCTGTACTCCTTGACGTACAACCGCCCACTGCGCGCGAACAACTGCCAATTGACGTGCTTGGGATCGTCGCCCGGCACGTATTCCCGATGCGCGGAGAATTCGACGCTGAAGCCGAGATACGGACTGCGATGCAGGCCCTGGAGAAACCCTTCGACAATGGATCGCGCGCGGAGCTGGATGCTCTCGAGTCGAGAGAAAAATGCGGGGTCGACCAGTTGGTGAGTGTCGCCAGTCATCGGTTCTTCGTAACCATTCGCGGCATTTGCTGGCAGCGCGCTACTATTGCAAAAAAACGTCTCGTCCCACGCAGACTCTTCGAAGGTGTCCTGACTTATTTCTCCTCCTGAGGTACCACTTTCAGCAACCGGCGTACGATCTCGTCGGCGTCAATTCCATCGGCCCGGGCATGAAAGTTCAAAACAAGCCGGTGGCGCAGTACGGGCGCGGCCAACGCGCGAACATCGGCAAAATCAACGTGGTATCTGCCGGCAAGGATAGCGCGTCCTTTGCCGCCAAGCACGAGGTACTGCGATGCCCGCGGGCTTGCACCGTAGGATAGGTACTTGTGAATCGTGTCGATACTCTGCGACTCACCCGGTCGAGACGCGGCAACGATGCGTGCCGCATAACGCACCACGTCATCCGCGATCGGCACGCCGCGCAGTAAGTCCTGCAGGCGCAGCAATTCATCGGCCTGCATCACCGGTCTCGCCTCGGCGGTCACTGTTGTGGTTGTGCCTTTGACAATCTGGACTTCTTCATCAATCGAAGGATACCGCACCCGCACATTGAACATAAACCGATCGAGTTGTGCCTCGGGCAGCGGATAGGTTCCTTCCATTTCGATCGGGTTCTGCGTGGCGACAACGTAGAACGGAGGTCGGAGAATGTGTGTTCGCCGGCCGACCGAAACCTCCTGTTCCTGCATTGCCTGCAGCAGCGCCGCTTGCGTTTTTGGAGGTGTGCGATTGATCTCATCAGCGAGCAGGAAGTTGGTAAAGATCGGACCCGGCATGAACTCCATCTTGTGCTCACGTGTCTCCGGATTGCCTTCAATAACATCCGTCCCGGTGATGTCGGACGGCATTAAATCAGGAGTGAATTGGACGCGGCGGAAATCCAGGTCAAGTGTCTGCGCCAGCGTGCGGGCCATCAGCGTCTTTCCCAGGCCCGGCACCCCGAGAAGCAGTACATGACCGCGGCAAAGGAGTCCGATGAGCAAGTGCTCTATGGTTTCCTGTTGGCCCACGACGACTCTTGCGATCTCCCGCTTCACCGTCATGTGGGCGTCGCATAGACGCGCGACGATGGCTGCGTCGTCACCCGACAGAGACGGCGAGCTGGTCGCCGAACCCGGGCCGGCGGCCGCGTTCTGGAACGTTTTCCTCGGTGCCGTCATGAACGATATCTCCCATCGTCGCGGTCGTGCCTGGGACAGCAGGCAGCGGCGCGACTTCATTGTGTTCTCGCCGCCCTGACTTCACTACTCCTTTTCCTGTTCCGAATTCGGTTGCGGCGCGCGCGCGGGCTCCGAACTTGACGCATTGCTTCCCAGCAGGATGGAAGCAGCCAAGGCGCCATCATTTGGGACGCGGGTGACTACTTGCAGTGGGCGGCGCAAGGGGCGGCCGCCCAGCTCGGGCTCTAAATCGTCAAGTTGCAGCTCCGTGCCCCGTCCATCGCCGTTGTCGTCCAGCAGCGCGTGTTCCGTCGGAATCAAGTTGCCGTCGTGATAGTCGGACATCACACGCCGGACAACCAGCAAGTACAAATCCAGAAGTGTCATCCGACCGTCCTTGTCGCGATCGAATGTGAGCTTGGCTGGCGGCGCATGCAACAGGGCCGCAAGGTGCGTGTGGAAACGCGCCTCGTTCGTCTCCGCATCCGCCTCGGTCGCGGTGATGACCACGCGTCCCGGCGCGGATAGATCGCGAATAAAGAAGCCGCTTGCCGGCACCGTGATGAAAAACACCTGTTGGCGGCACCTGACGTTCTTGAACAGCTTGCCGAAGTCAGACTGGTTCATATCCGGGCCGGGCAAGTTGAGATACACGTTGCGACCATCAAAGTGACTGTGACCAATCACGAATACCCATAATGCGTCCGATGGCCCCAATGTTTTCTTGAGCTGTTCCACGTCGGCAGCGATTGCCGCACGCGTTGCCGGTCCACGGGACCGGTCATTTGACGCGTCGAGCTCCGTTCCGCACCGAATCCACACACGCTCTGCCGAGAACTTCCATTGCCGTGTAAGCGCGCCGTAAATCTGCTCGATACTTCGCCCGTAAGTCTTGCGGTATTCGTCAGTGCCCGGATGCCCGCAAAGAATGAGCGCACGCCGAACGCCAACATCTACCGCCGAGCGACTCCCCAGATCCTCGCCTGCCACCCCGGCAACCGGCACGTCGGCAACGGCGACGCGCGCCTCCGTCACGGCGGCCAGCATCGCCGCACTCGAGGCCAACAGGAAAAGAGCCGATGTCAAAGTCATCGCGATGCCCAGATGGCCGAACCAGAAGCAAGTCGACAAAGCGATCTCGGCCCAACGCCCCGCCTTTCTCCGTCCCGACACAACGAACCCTCGTCCATCAATGTACAACTGCATGACGCGAGATTCAACTACCAAGTCTGTGTTACTTGCATTGGTGTGCCTGGATGGGGTCAGACCCCATCCAGGTACGGATCAGTCTTATCAGTCGTATCGGACCTATCGGAGTGCTGCTTGTCGAGCGGGTCATGGCATCACGGCACGCGGATGGCGCGCCCCGCATCGTGTCGTCGGGCAACGGCCCTTGGCTGGGTGCACTTCCTGATAGTGAACAACCGCCCTCCCTTTGGAATTGCGCGGACCAGCTTACGATCAAGGCCGGCGCCACGCCACTTCCTGCGGCAAGGGGCTTGCGACCAATGAAAAATACGAGAAGCTGCATGGGGTCAGATCCGGTTTTGGGTTTTCAGGACGATCAGATCGGCCAAACGACACGG
>CAZSOG010000108.1:0-149 GCA_964607555.1 uncultured Pirellulaceae bacterium
CTCTTCCGGCCTTTGCTGGTGAGGCACGCAGCGCAAATGAGGTAATCTCCAATGAGATATCTGGGCTCCCATGAATCAGGAGAATCGTCGCGCAACGTGACACGTCATGTCGATCAGGATTAAGATTAAGATTAAGATTAAGATTAAGA
>CAZSOG010000108.1:249-9549 GCA_964607555.1 uncultured Pirellulaceae bacterium
GTGAGAGTGAGAGTGAGAGTGAGAGTGAGAGTGAGAGTGAGAGTGAGAGTGAGAGTGAGAGAACCTGTCGTTCATGGCCAAAGGCCGTGAACGGTTACCCCTCCAATTCTCTTGCCCAATACGTGTGGCCCAAAACCGACAAGGGCGTACGCCCTCCCTCGGCCGCGCTCCCGCCCGTCGCTTGGAAACACGCGCCCACAGCGCACACATGCGCCACTCCAAAACTCCTATTTCTTATTTCCTATTTCTTATTTTTTATTTCTTATTTTTTATTTTCCTCTCCACGCTACGGCAAGGTCGGAGGTTCCACGATGGGATACTCGCCCGACAGTGCCTTGAGGAACTCAACGATGTTCGCCTGGTCCTCTGCAGACAGTTTCTTGGCACCAACGGCTTGCAACATTGCGGAGAGGTTTCCATTATCGATCCCGCCGTCGGCCATCAGGGCAACGGCTTTCGCGAGTGTATCAACGCTCCCGTCATGGAAATAAGGGCCTGTATTGGCAGCCTCGCGCAGTGCGGGCACTCGATACTTGCCCAGATCCGTGTCCTTCTTGGTGACCGCTTTGCGGCCTGGATCGGGCGGCGTTTTCTTCTGGCCGACACCGGCATTGTAGTAGCGATAGTTACTGAACAGCGGCGGCGTGTGGCAGGTCGAGCAGCCGGCGTCTTCAAACAACTCCATACCGCGTTTCTGCGCGTCGGTCAGGGCCTTTTCGTCGCCGGCCTTGAATTTATCATAGGGCGAGTTACCACTGAGCACGGTGCGTTCGAAGGCGGCGATCGCCTTGGCAATTCCGTCGGATGTCACGTCGGTCGAAAAGACCTTCTGGAACCGTTCCTTGTAACCGTCGATCTTATTCAGCTGGGGAACGAGGTCCGCGAGTTTGTGTCCCATTTCGATCGGGTTCTCGATCGGGCCCAATGCCTGCTCTTCCAGGCTGGCCGCGCGCCCGTCCCAGAACTGCGCCGGCGCGTAGGCCGAGTTGATAACGGTCGGCGAATTGGCGCCACCGACTTGGCCACCAATCCCCGTGCTCGTGGGCGTATGTTGGGTCCAGGCCATTTTCGGATCATGGCAAGTGGCACAGGCAATCGTTCCATCCTTGCTCAGACGTTTGTCGAAATAGAGCAACTTACCGAGTTCCACTTTGTCGGCCGTCATGGGATTATCGTCCGGCACGGGCACCGCGGGTAAACCGACCGGAACGGTCACTTCCATTGCTCCGCCGGCTTTTTCCGAATCCGCGGCGGGCGCGCCGGGTGCGGCGGCCGTTGCTTCCGCGGCGGCCGGCGCCGGGCCCTTTTCACTCGTATCAGGCGTCGGCGCCTTGTTCTGTTGACACCCCATCAACATCGTGCCCACGACGACCAGAAATCCAATGCTCACCGACCCCAGTAATCTGTTCATCTTCATCTCACCATTCTCCTTTTCACTCGTGAACCATGGACAGTAGATTCCTCACCGAGAGTGTATCATACGTGTTCGACTCCCGTGTGACCAGAAACCTGGGAGCAAATTGTACAGAGATCCGTGATCGATAGGCCGTGAGTATCGTCGTTGCCGGTAAGCCAGCTCGGCAACCGGTACAATACTCCATGAACTGAACCGAACAGTCTTCGATGTCACGCCAATCCCAGCGTTTCGGCGCGTTGGGCCATGGCGTCGACCACGAATTGGATGTGTTCATTGAGATCGACGCCGAGGTCCTCGGCACCTTGCGTGATATCGGCGCGGTTGACGGCGGCCGCGAACGCTTTCTGCTTCATCTTCTTGCGGACACTTTTCGCTTTCAGGCCGCGGATTCCGTCGGGGCGCACCTTGGCGCAAGCGGTGATAAAACCGGACAGCTCATCGCACGCATACAGCGTTTTGTCCATGGCCGAGACGCGCGGACATTCCGTGATGTACCCGGCATGGGATTTGATCGCGTAGATCACGTCGTCGGGATAACCCCGCCCGGCGAGAATCGCGGCGCCTTGCAGCGGGTGGTCCGGCGCGGTCGGCCATCGCTCGTAGTCGAAGTCATGCAACAGGCCCACGATCCCCCATTTTTCAACATCTTCGCCGAGTTTTTCCGCATAGGCGCGCATCGCCGCTTCCACCGCCAGGTTGTGGTATCGCAGGCTGTCCCCCTTCGTGTACTCACATAGCAGTTCATACGCCTCTTGTCGGCTGAGCATGAATCCCTACCCTTTCGGTTAAGTCATCGAATCAATCGGTGCTAAATGCGCGTGCCCGCCGCGGCAGGCGCTGGCGACTTATCCTTCGATTTGCCTTGTTCTTGCGACGAATCCGTCTGCTGTTCCGTCTGTCTTTCACGCCATGGCTTGTGCTTCTTATAGCTTTCCAGCTCGTGGCTCAGCTGTTCTTTGCGATCATCGCCGCTCAATTCGACCGCCTTTTTGGACCATTTGAGCGCCGCATCGAAATCGCCCGTTTCGGCGTAGGCAGCGGCCAGCGTGCTGAGGATGTACGCTTCTTTATACTTTGTTTGGTCACAGGCTTTTTGGGCCAGCTGCAGTGCCTGCTTGCCGTTACGCACCGTTGCATCCGGCGAAGTGGCCAGGACCCAGGCAAGGTTGTTCAAGAGCACTGGATCATTCGGATTAATCTTCAGGGCACGCTGATAGTCGGCAATTGCTTCGGCATGTTCACCCAGGCTCAGCCGAACATCCGCGCGACCACGCAGCGCGTCGGCTTGATCCGGATCGGTTTTCAGGACCTTGTCATAGACGGCGATCGCCGCGCGCGGTTTCTTGGCCATCTGGTAAAGAGACGCCAGCTGGAGTTTCCAGCCGATTTGCGTTGGATCTTGTTCGGCCACGGTTCGCATCAAGCCAATGGCCTTGTCCAAATCTCCCTGGGCGGCGTGGATGAGGGCGCTGAGTCCCAGGGCTTGCGGCACGCCGGGACGTGCTCTCAGGACATATTGGATATCGGCGGCCGCCAGGGCGTTGCGATGCTGCTGATAGTACAATTGCGCGCGCAGCATGCGTGCCGCGAGATCGGACGGATTATCTTTCAGCGCCTTGTCACAGTCGCTGATCGCCGCGTCGACCTTGCCGAGGCGTGCGTACAACTGGGCCCGCAGCGCATAGGCGACGGAGCCTGGTTTCTTCTTGATCAGCATATTGACCTCGTTCAGCGCGTCATCGTATTGTTTCAGATTGGCCAGTGCCTCGATCACCGCCAGCCGTGCCGTCACGTTGTTTTCCTGCCGCTCCAGAAGCGCTCGCAGGTCGGCCAACGCCTTCTTGAGATTCCCCTGTTTCTGATACAAACGGGCACGTGACTCCAGCGCGTGCACATTGGTCGGATCAAGTTCGATAGCCCGATTGACGTCCGCCAGCCGCTTGGCATCATCCGACTGTAACTCGCCGCGCAACACCAAGGCCTCCGACAGCGTCTCCTTATCCGAACCATCTTTCAACAGCTCGATCGCCTTCGCAATCGCCTTGTTCGCGGCGGCCCGGTCGCCGCCGGGCAGCATCTGCAGACGCACCGTCATCAAGTAGGCTTCCGCGAACCGCGGGTTGTATTCGAGTATTTTCTTCAGATCGGCAAGTGCCGAAACGCGGAGTTTTTGCCAACCGGACCCGGACAGGGCGCTCTGAACCATCGCATTGGACAGTTGCTCGGCCCGTTGAAACAACGACCCGACCAATAACTTGCGCGCGAACTGTTCGTTGTCCGCGTCGAGTCCTTTCTTAATGGCCGTTTCGCATAGATTGGCGACCTCGGATAACTCGTTCAGTTTCGTCGCCTTGAGCTTCAGGCTAAGTGCCTTATCCAAATCGGCCTGTCCGTCATCCGCGCGGACAAATTCCGTGGCCACCAGGGTGACCAGACAAACCAACGCACCAACTCGCAACATTCGCATCATGAGTTTCTCCTCCGGCAACGATTCGGCCCGCGTCGCACCGTATTGCCGTCATGCATGTCATACTTGCTTGGCAAACTCCTCGACCGTTTTTTGAAACGTATCCAATCGCGTTTGGAGTCTCTCTTTTGCCTCGTCCAAATCCGCCAGCTGTTCGGGAGCCGTGTAGGCAAACGTGTAGAACTTGACTTTCGGTTCGGTCCCCGAGGGTCGCACGGCGATGTAGTTTCCTGTTTCGACCAGATCGAGGATCACCATGTTGCCACGCGGACCCTCCAGGGGAGATACTTGGCCATGTTCGAACGTCTGCTGGTTCAGGTAGTCACGCACCCGGGCAATCTCGATCCCACCGACCTGTTCCGGCGGCGCCGTCCGGAACCGATCCATCAGTGCCTCCATGCGCGTCATGCCCTCGGAGCCCTCCATGCGAATGGTCAGCAATTGTTCGCGGTGCAAGCCGTGTTGCCAATACAGGTCATCCAGTTTTTCGTGGATCGTCTTGCCCGTGGCCTTCAAGCCGGCAGCCAACTCGGCCATCAACAGGCAGGCTACCGGCGCATCCTTGTCACGCGCATATTGGCCCACCAGATAACCGTGCGACTCTTCGGCGCCAAACACGAACCGATCCGGCCCACACTCGTCGATCAGGCCACCGATCCATTTGAATCCAACCAGCAGATCACCATAGGTTGCCACGCCATACGCGCCGCCAATGCGACGGATCATCTCGGTGGTAACCAGCGTCTTGACGAGGTAGTGACTGGGTGACAAATCGGCTTTTTGTTGGCGTTGCTGGAGCACATAGTCGGCCAACAACGCACCGATCTGGTTACCCGTCATCGTTGCCCAGGGTGCGTCGGCGGCCGCCGTCAGGGGCGCCGCACAGCCCATCCGATCGCAATCCGGGTCGGTCGCCAAGATCAAATCGGCGCCGATTTCCCGAGCACGCTCGATCATCGCGTCGAAGACGCGCGGGTTTTCGGGGTTCGATACATGGTCGGGAACGTTGGGGAAATCGCCGTCCGGCTCGGCCTGGGGGCCGAAGACCTCGACGTCCGTGAAGCCGGACCGCGTGAGTACCGGCACGACCGCCGACTGCCCCACGCCATGTAAGGGAGAGTAGATCAGCTTGAGCTCTTGTGGACCGCCGAAGCCCTGTGCGATGACCTGCTCAAAATATGATTCGTCGACTTCGTCGGTGCACATCACCACATCACCGCGCGAGACGGCCTCTTGAAAATCCGCCTGCTGGATATCGCCCACTCCCATCACTCGGTCAATGATCTCGCGGTCATGGGGCGGCAGGACCTGGACGCCCGTCGACCAATAGACTTTTACCGCGTTGTCGCTGGGCGGATTATGACTGGCCGTGACCATGATCCCACACGAACAGTGCTTGCAACGCACCAGGTACGACAGCTCCGGCGTGCTGCGATAGTCATCCAGGAAGAAGACCTTGAAACCGGCCGCCACCATGATGCCGGCGCACAGTTCCGCGAAATGGCGCGATCGGTGCCGCGTGTCGTACGCGATCGCGCAAGACAACAGCGTCGCCTCATCATGCTGGTCCTTGACATAGTCCGCCAGCCCCTGCGCGCTTTCCCCGATCGTCCGATCGTTGATGGCGTTGGATCCGATCGGATACATGCGTCCCCTTCGCCCGCCGGTCCCGAACGGGATCACCGTCCAGAAAACATCATCCAGTTGCTGCCATTTCTGCGCGGCGATATCGGCGACGACGGCGGGTGCATAAGCTGCGTAGCGCGACTCGCTTAACCACTTGTGCAGATTCTCCACCGCGCCGCGGGACAAATCGCCCGCCGCCGCGGCCGCTTCCACGCGTGCCAAGGCCTGCCGCGTTGTCATCGCTTGATTGTCTTGTGACATGAGCTCTCATCCTCAATTCGTGATCCCGTCGCGCATGTGCCCCGCTATCTGGATGCACGCGCAATCCGACGCGCTATGCTCGAGTTGTTTTGTGTCTCTGTGTTCGGATTGTACGGGTAGTATTGCCACACGATCAACCGGAGGCAGGTGACGGACCCGGATCCAAAGGCTATATTTGCGTGATCGCGTGGGCCCGCGGAATTTCGTTTCGCCGGCCAAACGAGGCCCAGTTCCACCCGGGACTGGCCGATATCCACGTTTTGCTTGAATTTCGAAATTGGCCGCGTCAACTTGCGGATTGCGACACACGCAGCCGCGTCAAGGAGCAATCATGTCGGAACTGATTATCAGCGTATCCGGTCTGCGCGGCGTGGTCGGCGAACATCTCACTCCCGAACTCGCTGGGCGATTCTCCTGTGCTTATGCCGCCGGACAGCCGGATGGCCCGATCGTCGTCGCGCGCGACGGCCGTACCACCGGAAAAATGCTGGTCGATGCCATTCGGGCCGCCCTGATGGCCGTCGGCCGGTCCGTGATCGATGCGGAAATTGCCGCCACCCCCACTGTAGGGGTCCTGGTCCGCCAGCACCAGGCCGGCGGTGGAATCCAGGTCTCCGCAAGCCACAACCCACCAGAATATAACGGGATCAAACTCTTTTCACCCGATGGCCAGGTGCTCAGCGCCACCGCCGGCGATCAGGTGTTGCAACGGTTCCGTGCCGGAACCATCGATTGGGTTGGCTATCAACAGATCGGTGCCACGACATGCATGCAAGATACGACGGCTCACCACCTGGACCTGGTCCTCGAAACCGTCTCGGTCGACCGGATCCGGCAACGCCAATTCCATGTTTTGCTCGATTCGAATCACGCATCCGGCAGCATACTCGGACGGCGTCTGCTCGAACATCTAGGGTGTCTACTCATCCCAGTCGGCGACACACCGGACGGTCGCTTCGCACACCGTCCCGAGCCCACGGCGGAAAACCTGGCCGGTATTCGTGACAAGGTGGTGCAGGTCAATGCGGCGATCGGCTTCTGCCAGGACCCCGACGCCGACCGGTTGGCGATCATTGACGAGACCGGTCGGTACATTGGCGAAGAATATACGCTGACGTTGTGCGTCCAGCGTGTGCTGGCGGAACGTACCGGTCCGATCGTGACCAACTGCTCGACAAGTCGCATGGCCGAGGATCTGGCCAACGCGGCGGGCGTGCCCTTCTATCGAGCGCCGGTCGGCGAGGCCAACGTCGTCGCCGTGATGAAGCAACACCAAGCCGTCTTTGGCGGCGAGGGGAACGGTGGCCCGATCGATCCGCGCGTCGGTTTCGTCCGTGATAGCTTTGTCGGCATGGCGCAGATTCTGGATGCCATGGCCGCACGGGATGAACCGATCAGTCGCATGGCCGACGCGCTGCCGAAGTACTCGATTCACAAGACCAAGCAGGAACTCGTCCGGGACAAAATCCCCGCTGCCTTGGACGCCCTCGAATCACATTGGTCCGATGCGACCACTGACCGCATGGACGGCCTGCGGCTCGACTGGCCGGATCGACGCTGGCTGCTCGTTCGCGCCAGTAACACGGAACCGATCCTGCGCATCATCGCCGAAGCGAAGACGGACACCGCTGCCCAAGAACTCTGTGCACAAGCCGCCGACGTGCTGGCTCGGCTATAGAGATTAAGATTAAGAGTAAGAGGCTGTCACAGAACCCGGTTTCCAAGATGTACGATGGACGTCCACGTCCGTCGAAGAAGCGGACAATAACGCTGCCGAAACAGTTTTGTTACAGGTTCCAAGAGTAAATGCACTCGTTCCGCTGTGATCATGTCACTTGCAACACGATCCGCCACAGAACGCGGATCGCTATCAGCAAGACGACGACCAGGCCAACCGACCCGAGAATGTTCACGAACCAGTTATTACGGCGCGCGCCCATGACATCCTTGCGGTTCGCCAACCATAACATGGCAATTGCCATCAAGGGATTACCGAGCACGGTCAGCGCCTGACCGAATATGATCAATTGGATCGGTTTCGTCCCGGACCGTAACGCCCACAGCGCCACGCCCATGCCTGTCAACATGACGATCACGGTGAATATACGGGGCCAGCGATCGCTCATGCGTGCCGGCAACCCCAGCCCGTCGGCGGCGATTGTGCCGCCGATCATCGCGTTGATCAGAAACGGATTGGCGGCCACGGCAACCAACCCAATGCAGAAAACCCAATAGGCCGTGTTGCCCAAAAGCGGCCGCAGCGTCTGGGCCAGGACACCAATATCCGTGGCCGGTTTGTCACGAATGACCGTTCCGGCCGTGATCATGATGATCATACTGACACCGGTCAGCACGCACACGCCGGCGACCGCGTCACCGACACTCGATTCATAGTCCTTCACGTCCCATTTCTTTTCGCGCACCAGATTACCCTGGAAAAAGGCACCGGCCACCGAGAAGGTTGTGCCGAGCAACGAAGCGACCAAGATCATCGGGTCGTGGATCACCCCCTGCGCTTTCTCGGGCAGGCCGAGATGAATTCCCTCGGGAATATGCGGCATGAAACCCGTCAGGACCTTTAGGACGTCGGGTCTGGCGACAACGAGATTGAAAACGAAGCAGACGAGAATCACGCCCACCATGACCTTCATCAAACTCTCCAGCACGCGGTAAATATGCCGGGCCCAAAACAGGAATGTCACCGCCAGTAGATTGAATCCGACCACGATCCACGCCGCCCAGGATGCGGCACTTGCCGGCAGGAATGCCCTCGCGGCGAGTGCGACCGCCACGTTATTCGAGAATTGAAACGCCGCGCAAATCAGGCAGAGCGTCATGCCAATAATAACCGCCGGCGCGCGACCAACTCGATCGGCCACCAGCGTGCAGGGCGTCGCGCCACCGCAGACGCCAATGCGGGCGCCCATCGTGAGATAAGTGCCCATCAGAATACCCGTCAGCAACAGCAGCCACAGCAGCTCGTAGCCATAATTCGCACCGATATTCGAGCTAATCAGCAGGCTTCCGGGGCCGAACACGACACAGGCGGTGATCAGCGCCGGACCGATCGACTTCCACCAGGGCATGGGTTGGTGCTGATCTTTGCGTGGCTTGTCACTCATCGATTTGGCTCCTCGACCTATTGAGTTTGCACCAACACGGTCGACCGCGAAGACCGTCGCGCGCGCCGATCCGTCACGGGCAGGGAATGTAGCTAATGTACCCGCGCCCCAAGCCACTCGCAACAGCTTCGGCAAATAGGGGGTATGCGTATACTCGTCGGGCCTTTTTTCGCCGCGGAAGGTGCGGTACACTCGGCCATGGATCGCGAACCACCGTGGCCGATCCCCAATTTTCTTCCATGACTCGTTCACGAGGTATGTCCATGTCCGCGCCGCTGGTCCCATCCGTTGTAAAAAGCCTGATGCACCTCTTGAATAATCGCCGGTGACGCCATTTACGCCAAAGCCGATGAGTTCCGTAACCAGGAGACCGTTCCCAACCCCACCCAATACCTCCCCCCCACCCC